>JAEZDX010000619.1 GCA_023417975.1 Bacillota bacterium | reverse complement strand
GCATTGTAGCTGAACGCTTCGGCGGCCAGATTTTGGATACCTTAGGTATTGAAAATTTTATAAGCGTAAAATATACGGAAGGTCCTAAATTGGCAGCAAGCCTTGAAGAGCATGTTAAAGAGTATGCTGTTGACGTGATGAGCTCACAACGAGCGAAGAGCTTGAAAAAAAAGGAACTTATAGAAGTACAATTGGAAAACGGCGCAGTTCTGAAAAGCAGGACCGTAATACTCTCCACCGGTGCGCGGTGGCGTAATGTAAATGTGCCCGGAGAGCTTGAATTTAAAAATAAAGGTGTAGCCTACTGCCCTCACTGCGACGGCCCTTTATTTAAGGGAAAACATGTTGCGGTTATCGGCGGCGGTAATTCCGGCATTGAAGCAGCTATTGATCTGGCTGGAGTGGTAAAACATGTAACAGTACTTGAATTTCTTCCTGAATTGAAAGCCGATGCCGTACTCCAGCAGAGGCTCTACAGTCTTCCTAATGTTACAGTTTTGAAAAATGTTCAGACAAAGGAAATTACCGGTACAGATAAGGTAAATGGCATCACCTATATTGAGCGTGAAACGGGTACGGTACAGCATATCGAACTGCAAGGTGTTTTTGTTCAAATAGGTCTTGTACCTAATACCGACTGGCTGCAAGAGACTGTTGAACGTAACAGAATAGGTGAAATTATTGTTGATAATCGTGGTGCAACGAATGTACCTGGAGTATTTGCAGGCGGTGATTGTACAAATAGTCCCTACAAACAGATTATCATTTCAATGGGTTCCGGTGCCACTGCAGCCTTAAGTGCCTTTGATTATCTAATACGAAATTAAAACTATAAAAATCAAGCAGCTGAGGAAGCCTTTCTCTCCCCAGCTGCTTTTTTATGAACTTGCAGAACTAAACTAAAGCTTGTAGGTTAAGCAGTCCTAAATATGTTCATCTTTAGCTTTCACAAAACGCTACTCTCTGTAATTCTCTTCAAAGTGCCAAGCATCACGGCACATTTCCAACACGCCATATTGTGCAGTCCATCCAAGCTCTTGCTTTGCTTTTTCCGCATTAGCATAATATTCCGGAAGATCCCCCGGTCTTCTATCTACTATTTCATAAGGTATGTTAATATGATTTGCTTCTTCAAATGCCTTTACTAACTGTAAAACGGAAGTACCGTTACCGGTCCCAAGATTGTAAATATGTACACCTTGAGTTAACTTTTCAATAGCAGCTACGTGTCCCTGCGCCAAATCCATAACATGTATGTAATCTCTAACTCCCGTACCATCTATAGTTGGATAGTCATTTCCGAATACGCGAAGTTTTTGAAGTTTTCCCTTTGCCACCTGAGTTATATACGGCATTAAATTATTTGGTATACCATTTGGTGACTCTCCGATTAATCCACTCTCATGCGCTCCAACAGGATTGAAATATCTGAGAAGTGATACCGAAAACTCAGGATTAGCGTTTGCAATATCAGTTAAAATTCTTTCACTCATAGCCTTGGTCTCACCATATGGATTTGTAGTTGGCATTAGCTTCATAGTTTCAATGTAAGGAACAGCATTATCTCCATACACTGTAGCTGAGGAACTAAACACGAACTTGTTTACTCCATGCTTTAGGCAGGCTCTGGCAACTACTATTGTACTTAACAAGTTATTATAATAATATTTATCTGGCTTTTGCACAGACTCTCCTACTGCCTTGTACCCTGCAAAGTGGATTACTCCGTCTAATTTGTTAGCAGAAAAAATTTCATCTATAGCCGCTTCATCCGTGACATCTACCTGATAAAAGATAATATCCTTTCCGGAAATCTTCATAATGTTATCTATGGCATCCTTCTTACTGTTTGAGAGATTGTCTACAACCACAACCTTGTGTCCCGCTTTAAGCATTGCAACACAGGTATGAGAGCCAATATATCCGGCTCCTCCAGTAACTAATATATTCATCTGTTTTATCCTCCTCTTTACTGAAAATAAACTTTGTACTCTTACCATTATACTATATATCACCTACCAACCATATTCCAGCATAATTATAACCCTTATGGGAATATACCTTTTGGCCTGCAATACTCAAATCCTAAGTCCTTAAAGTGGCAAAATTCATAATAATATGCTAATATATTAAAATAATGAATCGCAGGCAGCCTTGGAAACTTTCGGAACAACCTGGAAGAAAAAATCTTATCGTAGATATAATTTTTATACCTAGACATGCCAGTAATTATTTTATATGGAGGTTTATATGAGACTTGTCAGTATCTCCGGTTTGAAAGGAGATGAAATCCTTGGCAGACAAATTTTCGATGACTCCGGCAGAATTTTACTTAATGTTGGAGTTCGGTTAAATCCTTTTTTTATTGAAAGAATTAAAGAACTTGGAATTAGCTCAGTATACATCGATGATGATATATCCAGGAATATAGCTATCGAAGAAAGTATATCTGAAAAGACAAGGCAAATGAGTAAGCATGCTGTAAAAGAAATGATTGAAAAATATAGTCGAGAGGGAAAAAGTGATAATAACAGTGTTTTAAATTCCGTTAATTCCATACTTGAGGATGTTTTGTCCAATAAAGATGTTTTGATAAATGTTGCAGAAATGAGTACAAGTGATAACAACGTATATTCCCACTCGGTAAATGTTAGCGTATTAGCTACCATAATAGGTACTCATATGGGTTTTAATATGATAAAGCTGAAAGACATTGCTACGGGTGCTTTACTGCATGATATAGGAAAAATAAGTATTTTGAATAATAAACAGCTTTTAAAAACCTTCGAGACTAAACAAGCCCTAGATAAATATATTGAATTTAACCATTCAAAGATTGGCTATGACTTACTAGGAAAACAAGGTATTTGTAATTCATATGTAAAGGTAGCGGTATTAATGCATCATGAAAGGAATGACGGCAGCGGCTACCCCTTAAAGCTGAAAGGCGAAGAAATAAATCAGTTTGCAAAAATAGTGTCCATATGTGATGTGTTTGATAATTTGATTTCGGGAAAAACCTCGGAAGGCTATAAGACCGTTTCGGAAGCCATTGAATATCTTGTGGGCATGAGCAATAGTTATTTTGATGCAGACATAGTAAGAAAATTTACAATGAATATAGCTGCTTTCCCAACAGGAAGCTGTGTTATTTTAAGCTCAGATGAAAAAGGCTTGGTAGTAAAGCAAAACACGTCAATGCCTACACGCCCTGTTGTAAAAATCATATATGATAAAGCCGGTAATTTACTTCCGAACCCTTACGAAGTTGATTTATTAAAGGAATTGACTCTTTTTATTACAAAAACCTACGAGTTTTAATTTTTGGGAGGAATCTTATGAGTAGTAAAGAAGAAGGCATAAATGTCACCTACTCCGATACTTATCTAAAATTGATACATAATACTTATCAAAAGCTTTTAAATTCGGATAATATTAATTATGACGAAGGCCTTAAAAACACTTTGGAG
This sequence comes from Bacillota bacterium, assembly GCA_023417975.1. Taxonomy (GTDB): domain Bacteria; phylum Bacillota; class Clostridia; order Clostridiales; family Clostridiaceae; genus JAEZDX01. Next base: position 15,981 of record JAEZDX010000619.1, on the reverse strand, counting down.
GAAATTGGTGGACTATTTGATTTGGATAGAATTTATATTTATTACTTTTCGAAAGATCCTACCTTTATGCAAATAGAATATCAATGGAATAAAGAAGGCATAAGACCAAAGCGTGAAACTTCCTCAGAGGAGGTAGTATATACCCTTCCGTGGTTAATTCGTAATATTAAAAATAATGCTGTGATAGCCATGAATAATATTCAAGACCTTCCTGCTGAAGCACTATTTGAAACTCAGGCTTTTTCCGAAGAACAAATAGAGTCAGCTCTTATAGTTCCATTGATAAACGATGGTAAAGCTATCGGGTTTGCAGGATATGAAAGCCTGTCAAGACCAATGACTTGGGAGGATAATCAAATCAAAACCCTAAGGGATATATCTATGGTTTTTTCCTATACAAGATCAAGACTTCAAAAAGAAAATACTTATGAAGCAATTATTAAAGGTCAATCCATTCTTTTGGAAAATTCCTTATCTCAGCTTTGGGCTTTGAGCAATGTTACTTCTTACGCAACAGTTAATGAAGCTCATGCTGAGTTTTTTGGAAAATCCAAAAGCGATCTTCAATATCATGATTTATATGACGTACTTGATATTGATACTGCAAATAAGCTTTCTCAGCTTAACTGGGAGCTGTTTCAAAAGAATGAACCTGCTGAAGCAGAACTCGAAATAAAGAATAGCCAAGGTGAACTCCGGCTGCTTCAAGTTAAGAGTAAGCCGCAAAAGGATAGTGAAGGAAATATTAAATATCTTACATGCACAGCTGAGGATATTACAGAACAAAGAAAAGCAGAAACAGAGCTTAACAAGGCAAAAGAACAGGCGGAAGCAGCCAATATTGCAAAAAGTCAATTCCTTGCCAACATGTCTCATGAAATAAGAACGCCAATGAATGGAATACTTGGCTTTCTTGAATTGCTCCAGTTGACTGATCCATCTCCCGAACAAAAAGATTTTATTCGCGAAGCAAAGACTGCTTCAGAAATATTATTACACATTATTAATGATATATTGGATTTTTCAAAAATAGAAGCAAAAAAACTTATCATGGAGAACATAAGGTTTAATTTAAGAACTACAATTGAAGATGCTGTTTCGCTGCTTTCACCTAAAGCAGCAGAAAAAGGAGTTGAAATTTATACTCTGATTAATGCAGGTGTCCCTGAAGATGTTATTGGTGACCCCTCCAGGCTTAGGCAGATACTAAATAATCTCATAAGCAATGCCGTGAAGTTCACTATGTCAGGAGAAATCTCCATAACTGTAGACTGTTTAGGAGATAAGGATGAAATCGCAGAACTTTATTTTGAAGTAAAAGATACAGGTATCGGTATCCGTGAAGAACACCTTAGCACTATATTTCAGTCCTTTAGTCAAGCAGATACCTCTACAACGAGAAAGTACGGGGGAACGGGACTTGGTCTTGCCATATGTAATGAATTGGTGCAAATGATGGGCGGAGAAATCAATGTGGAAAGCATTTATGGTGAAGGCTCAACTTTCAAATTTAATATAAAATTAAAAATTGATCGTCGAGCGCATGATTACAAATATGTCTTTGAAAAGCTTGAAGGCAGCAATATTTTAATAGTAGATGATAATGTCACTAACAGAAAGAGTATACGCTCCTTCTTTCAAGGAACGGGCCTTAAAGTATTTGAGGCTGGGAATGGTGCATCAGCAATTACTGCCATTGTTTCGAATACAAATACGGAAAACAAAGTAGATATTGCTGTTATAGATTATCAGATGCCGGATATGACCGGTTATGAGCTTGCCGCTACATTAAAAACTATTCCCTTTGCCAAAAACACCAAATTAATTCTTCTCACTTCCGTGAATCAAAAAGGAGATGCAAGTATCGCAAAGAAACATGGTTTTTCTTCCTATTTGTCCAAGCCTGCTAGAAGAGATGACCTATTAGACTGCATTGCTCTTGTAATGGGATTGAAGCCGGAAGATATTGAAGAAAATCAAATTGTCACTAAATACTTGGTAAAAGAAGTGAAAAATGCTATGAAGCCTCGGATTTTATTAGTAGAAGATAATAATATCAATAGGAAAATAGTTATAAGTATGCTTAAATGCCATGATATGACTTGCGATGTAGCCGTAAATGGAAAAGAAGCCTTGGAAGCCGTATCGGAGAAAGATTATGACATTGTTTTCATGGATTGTCAGATGCCTATAATGGACGGATACGAATGTACCTCTAATATACGACAGCTTGAAGGCGATAAAAAACACACCACTATCATTGCAATGACTGCAAATGCTATGGAAGGAGATAGTGAAAAATGTATTGCTGCAGGTATGGATGCATATTTATCCAAGCCTGTCAATTTTGACACTATGTTCAAAATGATCGAAGAGTATACTAAAGAAAACTCGAATATCTACGATTATAATAGAATAGTAGAAAATAACTTGGGATATTTCTCCAAAACCTCAGGACTAGATTTGACTGATGCGAAAGAGATACTTGAAGATTATGCAAAAAGTCTGCCTGATTTGTTAGGTGGTATTGAGAAAGCCATAAAAATTAATGACTTTATAAAATTAGCCTCCCTAACTCATGAACTAAAGGGCTCCTCTGGAACTCTCGGGATACTCTCTATTTATGAGCAGTCTATTAAACTTGAAGAGGCCGCTAAAAAGCAAGCTATAGATGAATGTATTGAAAATTTTAATAAAATAAAAGCTTTATGTCATTAAAGGATACTTATATAAAGCTCTACTTCGAATAATATCTGTAAAGGTGGTTTAAAATGAAAAAGGTATTAATTGTTGATAATTCATCCTATATGAGAATGTTTGCGAAAAAAATTCTTGAAAAAGAAGGCTCCTATTCCATATCTGAAGCATCCGGTAAAACCGATGCATTGGATGTATTTGAAAAGGAGTTACATGACATTGTAATTTTGGATTTAAACATGTCTGAATTTACCATGGATGGTCTGGATGTATTAGCAGATATAATGAAAATCAAACCTGAAACCGCAATATTTATTGTATCGGCAGTAGGACATGAAGCTGTAAAAGAAAAGTGTTTATCACTGGGAGCAAAAGGCTATATCAAAAAGCCTTTTGATGCTGCATCTTTATTAAAGGCTTTAGTGGAATATAAATAATTTTCCACTAAAGCTTTTCTTTACTTTAAATTTAAATCAATTATAAGTTTATCCGGTAATATAGTATTCTTATACTATATTAGAAGTAAATATCTATATACAAATTTATTTAAGGAAGGAATAAGAAAATGAAGATATGTGTTTTATCAGGTAACCCTAAAAAGGACGGACTATGCCAGTCCATCATTGATGCAGCAAAGCTTGGTGCTCAGGAAGCCGGAGCTGAGGTTGATGAGATTAGGTTAAGCGATTTAAAGCTGACAAGCTGCAGAGTTTGCGGAGAAGGTTGGGGAACTTGCAGAAATCAAAACTACTGTGCTTTTGGCTCTGATGGATTTGATGAAGTGAAAAAAAGAGTTGAAAGCAGTGATGCTGTTATTCTTGCCACTCCTGTATATTGGGGAGAGGTGTCAGAAGCTCTAAAAAGCTTTGTCGATAGGTTAAGAAGATGTGAATTTGGACAGGCAGGTATACTTAGCAACAAGCAAGTGCTCATTATCGCTTCACCAGGCGGCTCAGGTAATGGATTATTAAGCAGTTTTGAACAGTTGGACCGTTTCTGTCGTCATACCGGCGCTGTGATCTTTGATTACATAGGAGTTAACCGGTGGAATAGTGACTATAAACGCTTAACTGCTAAAGCTGCAGCTTATGCTATTGCATCCGGCAGGAAGAACGGAGACACGGTATTAGACTAATACTTCATGTTATTAATTAAAGGCTAAATATTTAAAATATTCTAATAATAGGTTATAATATAGTTATAGTACTAAGTTGTCCTTACAAATAGCAGGAGGTTGATTTTATGCTAAGAAAAATACAACTCTATGAAAACATGGTGCAACTGGATCATGAATTGAAGGATTTGGCTTCCATTGTTAAATATGAAGACAGTGTTGCAACTGAAGATGAGATTCATGGTTGGGTTATCCGAATGAATGCCTTAATCAACAATTTAGAGCAAGTAAAAAATGATGTGCTGGAATTTCATACAAGTTAAATTTTAAAACTTAGTTAAAGTAACAGCTTGAACCCTGACATAATTCTAAAATATAAAGGGATGCTGGTGAATTTGTTAAAAGCAAATTTCACCAGCATCCCCTTTAAATTTCCAATGAAAACTATAAAGCATATAATGTTCATATGCAGATTATTCTTTTACGCTTCCTACATTCATACCTACTACGAAATACTTTTGCAGGAATGGATAAACTAAAAGTATAGGCACAGATGCAACAATTGTAATAGCTGCTCTTATAGATTGCGGTGTTACCGAGTCAGCTACTGTACTTCCTCCCTTAGCTGCACTGCTTCCATATTGAGCTACGGCTGTGGTGGATGTCTGCATAGATGAAGACAGCAGCTTCATAAGCTCATATTGCAGAGTACTCAAGCTTTGTTTTGAAGATGCATATAAAAAGGTATCAAACCAAGTATTCCATGCGCCTACTGCTACAAATAGTCCTACTACTGCCAAAACAGGTTTACATAGTGGGAATATTACCTGAATGAATATCCTGAATTCTCCTGCACCATCTATTCTTGCAGCTTCTATCATGCTATCCGGCAGCGTTCCTATATAAGTTCTTATAACTATAAGGTTAAACGCACCTACCAAGGATGGAAGAATATAAACCGGGAAATGCCCAAGCAATCCAAGATTCTTTATAAGAAAATATCCCGGTATAAGTCCGGCATTAAAATACATAGTTAAAACAAACACTACTGTAATAAACTTACGAAAAACATATTCTTTTCTGCTTAAAGCATAAGCTAGCATAGTAGTTAAAAATATATTCAGTACTGTGGATAAGACTGTTCTTGATACGGATATAAAAAACGCATGATATACAGTGCCTGTGGCAAAAACAGAGCGGAAATTAAATAGTGTCCATTCCCTTGGCCATATATATATACCGCCTTTCATTGTGTCTGAGGCATTGTTAAAAGCAATTGCTAGAGTATTTAAAAAAGGGTACAGAGTAACAATAACGAGCAGTGTCATGAATATGGCATTAAATACATGAAACACCCTGTCTCCTAATTTCATAGTCTTTAAACCTTTCTTCATATATATTCCCCCCTATATAAGTTTTTCTTCACCCAGTTTTCCGGATATGAAATTTGCAGCTAATAACAGCGTAATACTTACAACACTTTTGAAAATTCCGGCTGCAGTTGCAAGGGAATAATTAAACTGATTGATACCGTATTTCAGAACAAATATATCAATAGTTTGAGAATAATCGGATACCAAACCGCTTCCCAAGAAATACGGCAGTTCAAAGCTGGCATCCAAAATATGTCCGATATTCATGATAAGTAATACAATTATAGTCGCCTTTATTCCTGGGAGTGTTACGTTCCACATTTTTTGTAAACGTCCCGCACCATCTATTTCAGCTGCTTCGTACAAAGCAGGATCTATCGAAGCTATTGCGGACAGGTAAATAATGGATCCCCACCCGACCTCTTTCCAAACAGTGGATACACCTACAATTCCCCAAAATAATTTAGGTATACCTAAGAACAGAATAGATTCATTTACCAAGTGAAATTTCAGGAGCAAATTATTTATAATTCGAATAGCCGGATCTGTAGATAAAACATTTGCGATTATTCCTGTGGCTATGATCCAAGATAAAAAGTGTGGTAAATAAGATATAGTCTGAACTGTTCGCTTCATGAATCTATTTCTTATTTCATTAAGCAGCAATGCTAAAATAATAGGACAAATCATTCCAAGCACAAGGTTTATGAAACTCATTGCTACTGTATTTCTTAATACTTGAACAAAATCGGCAGATTGAAAAAGAAATTTAAACTGATCAAATCCAACCCATTTTTGATCAAACAAACCTTTTCCGGGTCTATAATTTTGAAAGGCCATAAGCCATCCCCAAATAGGTACATAGGCAAACAATATGATATATGCCAAAAAAGGAACAGACATAAATATAAGCTCTTTTTGGCTTTTAATTAACTTCCAAGTTATCTTCTTCTTCGCTTTAACTTCTATGCTTTTCTTATTATATTTGATATCTTGCTGCATCTCAGCCATTTACTCTCCTCCTACCATACAATAATATAGATACTTATTATATAACAGGATAATGGAGTATTAGCTCCATTATCCTGCCAATTCCATAAATCAGACTATTACTTTACTGTCCAATTCTTAATTCTATACTGTATTCCTTCATTAATTGCATCAAGATAAGCTTTTGGATTTTGCTTCTGTATATCGTCTGTATATGATTTCCACTGAGAATCAAATTCCGAAGTTTTAGCTGCAATGACTCTTGGAAGCCACTTAAGCTGAGTTTCATTTATAGCAGTATTTGCTATAGACGCAGGTGAATTTGATGGAATATTGATATTCCAGCATGGGTAATATATCTCATTTTCAGGAGCTTTCCCCATCATATCATACTGGCTTGTTGCATTATATGCCTTTAAGAACTCTTTATCGTAATCACTCAAGCCCTTTGCATATTGTATTGGATTGTCACCTAATGATGTAAAGTTTCCATCGCTGTATTTTCCTTCAGTCTTCGGTATAGAAGCATAGATTGCATCGGCTTTGTTCTTAGCCTTCCAAGCATTGTCACTTGAGTTAGTTTTCTGCTCTTCTGACCAAACTGGCTGCTTGCTAGCTGCATCTATTGTATAAGCTTCGCCTTCTAAACCCCAGTTAAGGATTTTTTGCCATTTTTCGCTCATTAACAAGTTAAGTGCTGCTAAAACTCTATCTGGTTCCTTACAGCTTGTTGTTATTGAGAAACCATTTTGAAGGTTTGGAACCGGTCTATCTTTATAGTGTGGTGTTACGCCATCATAAGTAATTGCAAGAGGAGCATAAGTTTCTCCATATTTCTTGTCCTTTGTAAGTGTATCTTCTGCACTCTGGAAGTTCCAATGCTGATCATACATACCTACTACACGTCCGGTTGCTATTTTCTGAAGGTATTGGTCCTTAGTCTGTGTAATTGCTTCTTTATCAACTATACCTATATTGTACATTTCATTTAATTTCTTGAAATATGTCTTTGCTATATCCTTATCTGCATACAGTGTTGCAACACCTTTATCTACATTAACTCCACCGTCATTAGGATGTCCTGAAAGCTGTGCAGGAGCATTCTCTAATACGAAAGATTGCTGACTTGTAGCTAAAGTTTCAAACCCGATTGTTGGTGCTCCGTTTACTGTTGGATGTTTCTTTACATAATCCTGTATAAGATTAAAGTACTGATCAAGTGTAGTTACCTTTGGATAACCTGCTTCTTTTAATACATCCTTTTGTATCCAGAACGCAGGACCACTATAGTAAGAACCTGTTGGGTCTGTAGCGGAAACACCATAGTTTGGCATATAGTAAGTATGTCCATCATTTGAATCCTTCATCATTCCCCAAGCTTTTCCATCTACAAAATGCTTGTAAATATCAGGAGCACTTTTTTGTATCTTGTCTTCCAAAGGAATAATTTTATTTGCATCCTGGAATTTAGGACTGTAGGATACCAAATCCGGTAAATCATTACCTGCAATCATTACGCCGAGCTTCTGATTAAGATCACCTGACAAAATATCGAACTTAAAAGTAATTCCAAGCTCGTCTTTGATTTTCTTAAAAATCTTATTGTCAGAGGTTGGAGTAATAGTAGCGGAGTCTCCAACAAAAACTGAAATAGTTATTGGATGCTGTGCATCTACAACTGTACCTCCACTTGACTGATTTGTGTCATCGTTTTTCTTGCATCCGCTGAACATTGTAGCGGCTACCATAAAAACAGAACACCAGGCAATTATAGATTTTCTTTTCATATTCTTTGTCCCCCTTGCTTTTTATATGGTTACAAAAATCTTATTTGTATACGTTTATTATAAAAGGTAAACGAATTCATAACAATTTAGTAAATTAAAGATGTACCCCCCAAATATTTTAGTTTTATTTTTATATATAGAACATAATATGACTTTTACCTTTGAGCAAAGAAAAAAGCATCTCAAAACGAGATGCCGTATATTTAATTAATATCATTTCTGAACTCCGTTGGCTTTTTCCCTGTAAATTTTTGGAATTGCTGGCGGAAGCTATTATAATTGCAGTAACCCAGCTCTTGTGCTATTTCGTGTATCTTTAGATCAGTTTCATTAAGCAGTTTCTGGGCCTCCTTTATCCTTAGCTCATGTATATATTCATTAAAACCAATACCGAATTTTTGTATAATAAATTGTCCCAAGTAGGCGGGATGCATGTACAAATTCTCCGCCAATTCACGTATTGTTATATTCCTTCTAAAATTTCCTTCAATGTACGTTTCAATCTTCGATATATTTATGTTCTCAGCACAGCTGCAGCGTGCTCTTTTAATGGCTTCACTGCTTTCAATGCAGAAGCTTTCAAAGAAACCTTTTAATTTATTCAGTGTTCTCTCTTTCTCTTTAAGTTTAAGTATTGTTTTATCATCTAACATGCTTTTTCTATTATTATCTACTTCATACTTTAAATTATTTATCTTGCATATAACATTAGATGTAAATATTTTTACTATATGAGGAGCTATATTGTTTATTTCAAAATATTTAAAGGTCTCCTCAATTATTTTTATTATTTTATTTCTGTCTGCCTCCTCTACTGCCTCAAGCACTTTATTTGACATGAATAGCTCATTAAATTTCAAATTAAATTTTTCTTTTTTAATATCATTATAAAAAATCACGCAATTAATACCTCGGTAAAATCTATGTTGCAATGCCTCCAATGCTGTAATGTAAGATTGTTTAACAAAATTTATACCAACTGCATTTTCACCTATACCTATTGTGAATTCTATAGAATTTAGTGAAGTAAGACTTTTATATATTTCTTCAGCTGTATACTCTATTTTATCTCTTTTTAGGCTAACTAAAACCACAAAAGTATTTAAGCTCATTTGGATTACAAAAAACATTGAATTACTTTCCGCAGCCTTATTAATAGCTTCCTTTGCCGCCTGCCGTAGTTCCTTTAGGGGATCGTCGAGGCCTTGCTTAATGGCTGACTCAAGTTCTATTACTATGCACCCCCAATTTACGGAAAACGCATCTTCATTTAAAATATCTTTCATATATTCAAAATCGTTTTGCTCATCACTTCCTTGAAGCAAATGATTTATGACACTTTCCAATATAGCTTTTTTATCTATTCTATCATACTCATTCATACTCTTTGCTTCATCAAGCTGCTTCCTAATCTCAACTATTACTTCAGAAACCTCTTCCTCCACAATAGGTTTTTGAAGATAGTATCTTACACCTTGCTGCATAGCCCTCTTAGCATACTCAAACTCACCATATCCGCTGACAACTACGAATTGTATTCTGTCATTTCCATTTTCATGAGCATATCGAATTAGATCCAGTCCATCCATTAGCGGCATTTTAATATCAGTTATCACCACATCCGGAGAATATTTGTTAATGAGTTCAATCCCTTCCTTGCCGTTTCGACATGTTCCGCAGATGCAAAACCCCTGTTTCTCCCAATCCACTACATACTTAAGCACCTCTATGGCCATTGGTTCATCATCCACTAACAATACTTTATACACCGAATCAACTCCTTTCATACTTTGTAATGCTACTTCATTGGATATTTACCTTTTATATATTGCTGTAAATATTTATCATCACATTTTTCCCTTAAAGGACTTATTTATGTTAATAGCATTAATATTGATTCCATAGTGCACTATAGTACCTTTATCCATCTCACTTTTGATATCGAATTGAACGTCATTTCCATAATATAAGTGAAGTCGCTTATATACATTCCTGATACCTACATTTTCATTTATTTCATCATCTTGTTGTAAATCATCAACAATATCTCTGAGTTTATTTTCTTCAATGCCTGCTCCGTTATCTTCCACAAATACATTCAAGTATTCTTTATCCAAAATTACTCTTATTTTTACAATTCCTATATCGGTACTATTTTGAATTCCATGCTTGCATGAATTTTCTACAAGAGTCTGTATACTCATCTTCGGAACCTTTAAATTCAGAGCTTCATCATCAGCTTCAATAGTATAGTCAAACTTGTCAAGAAATCGGAATTTCTCTATTCTAAGATACATATCTGTGAATGATATTTCCTCACTCACTGTGACTAAATCATCCTTCCAACTAATCAATCTCCTAAATAGCTTTGACAGGTACTTTATAACATCCGTCAAGTCCGTATAGTTTTTTCTAACACAAACAGCCATAACAGCATTGAGGGTATTAAAAAGAAAGTGCGGGTCAACCTGACTTTGAAGGAAATTCAATTCGGCTTGAACCCTCTGAATCTCCAAATCCTTCCTTTTAATTTGAAGCTTATATACATCATTAATTAGGGTGTTTATTTTAGTAGTCATCATATTGAAATTTAAAACCAATTCCCCAATCTCATCTTTACCTTCCTCTATATCAATAAGTGCAAAATTCTGATTTCCCACTCCCTTAATATGCTTTAAAAGCTTTTTTACTCTATAATTATAAGACCTTACAATTACCCAAATAAGCAGTGAAGCTATGAGGGTTACCGCAAAAATAATACAAGCTATGTAAATATTGGCATGTCTTGACGCATAAAGAATTCGGTTTTGGTTGGGTATACCGACTATATTCCAACCATTTAGATATTCTGCCGTTCCTAATTTGCCTTTTAAAACATTTGTATTACCTTCCATGTTATAGACACTGTTAAAATTGATGTAATCTTTTGATAAATCTTGTTCATACTTACGATCAATAGAGCAAATTATTCGTCCTTCAGGATCTACCAAAAACAAATCTAAATAATCCTTTTCTCTTTCAAAAATATTGTATAATTTATTCATGTTTATATCTATTTTAATAATTTGATTATCATTACCGCTGCCTTGAGGGTACTCATCCAACTGTCGAAGAACGCTTAAGTATTGTTCACTACTGCTGTCGGATTTATCTCTATATGCATATAGAACAACTTTGTTACCGGCTTTAACTATTTCTTTGTACCAGTCGGCATTTCTAACCGATTGATTAACGGAGAAATAATTTCCCCCGCTGACAATAGTTTCATTGTAAGTATACAAGGTTATTCTGGACACATTGCTGTAAATAGGCAAATACCTGTTTATCCTATCTCTAAGCAAATCATTGTATACTTCATAATATTCATCGTTACTTGTAAAATGTCTTTCCATTATTGTATATAAATCTTTATCTGTGGATATTGAATGGCTAACATCAACACAACCGTCTAATATAGCCAAAAAATCCGTATTCACTCTATTAATGGATATATTATAATTTTCGGTTTCTCTATCCTTAATATCATTTGATATTCTATTCCAAAAAATCAGGAATGTGGTGAAAATCGGTACGAATACACAGAGTATATATATCATCAAAAACTTAAAATTGAGTGGAACATCATTTATAAAATTAAATACTCCTTTTTTTCTAGTCAAAGCCTTCACCCTTCCATCCTTTCAAAACTTTTTATTTCTTGAAGATACTTTTTTCTGTAGTCGGATGGCAAAAGACCTGTAAGGTTTTTGAATTTATTCACAAAATATTCAGAATCATTATATCCAACTTTTGAAGCAATCACACTAATTTTAATATCGGTTCTTCTTAACAGCTTTTTTGCCTCATCTATACGTATACTGTGCAGATACTCATTAAAATGCATACCTACAGTTTTAGCAAAAACTTGTCCAAGATATACGGAATTTAAAAAATAAGCTTTTGCAATCTGTTGAAGCTTTAAATCCTTTTGATAGTTCTGAAGTATATAATCCTTTATCTCAATAATAATATCCTTAGAGCATCTGCTGCTGACACTCTTATAATAGTCGGATATATACACTAATATTTCATAGAACTTTTCTTTTATGCGATCAACACAGCTTCTTCCAATAACTCTAATAAGATCGTCCAACCTATTAATAAATACTTCTACATTTCCATTATGAGCTTGTATTTGTTTCACCAATTCAAATTCAATATTTTTCATATAACTCTCAATAATCTCCGGAGCACACTTATTTTTATTGAACTCGTCAAATACCTTATTTATTTTATCGGAAATTCCTTGCTTATTATTAATTTTCACATCTTTAATCAGTTCTTCAGGCGTTGATTCATAAAAATTATAGTTTAAAGGTATATTCTTAAAATCTTCATAGTGCAAAACATCTTCATCTGTTTGAAAAATTCTATATTGAAGCGCTATCAAAGCTTGCCTATATACTATTCCTATATTATCTATTCCCTTTGTTTCTTCACTTAATGCTATAAACACAGAGCAATGACAATATTGCCAAATCTTCATTTTGATACTCTCAAGATAAATAGCTTTACTTGCTATCATATCCTTTGTAATAATTATTCCAAATCTGTGAATATCGTCATCAAATATATTTAGTTCATATTCGCTGCCCATTACCTCTTCAATTGCTTTTCTAACTAATAGCCTTTTGTTATGTATTTCTACGTCTTCATAATCACTCATCCATTTTTCGAATTGATTAATTTCTATAAGTGCACAACAAAGCGGACTATTATCATTTATATCCAGTAAATGTTTACATCTTTCTATATATTCTTCGCCTTTTTCATCTTTTATAACTTTATTTATATAGTTACTGGATGCTAATTTCAGCTTATTAGCTTTTGACTCAAAGGAATTTAATTCCTGTCTAATCTTCTTATTCAAGGTATTCAACACAGGTACTAATTCTTCATCATCTATTGGTTTCAATATATAATCACTTACTCCATATCTCATTGCTGTTTTTGCATACTCGAAATCACTATAGGCACTTAAAATGATAAATTTCGTTCTCAAATATAATATTTCTGAAGCTCGCTGTATAAGTTGAAGTCCGGTAATTTTGGGCATACGTATATCTACAATGGCAAGATGAGGATTTTTTGACTTTAAAAGCTTCAACGCCTCTTCACCATTGCTTGCAGTTCCGCATACAGTATATCCTAAGGACTTCCAATCAATTAAGCTTTCCAGGAGTTGTATTACAGATGGTTCATCATCTACTAATAAAACCTTTAACATCAAAATCCTCCCCATTCACTATATCTTCTCTGCAATTCTTCATTCATGGCCTTTTCATATGCAGCTATATCCACTTTTTTAAGTTCATTCAGATATTCCTGCCATATAGCTTCAACTTCTTCGGGTTTTGCTATAATCATTTTCACATCATACTTTTGTTGCAGTTCTTCTATTTGGGCTTTTGCAATAGTTTCAGGTTGGTTTGTTGGAAATACCATATTCCACATTGGATAATATACCGGATTTTTAGGTGCTGGTGACAGAAAATCGGCAAAGGTATTATATCCGTATGAATCTAATAATTCCTTGTCATAATCAGTTAAGGATGCCCTAAACTCTTCCGGTTGTTCATTAATATTATAAGCATTACCATCATCAAAAAAGCCTTCATAATGTGGAAACCATATCAATGGAAATCCAAGATTCTGGGCAATGAAATCCATGCTCTTCTGCTGTTCTCTCTGCTTATCAGTACGATAGACCTTTCCTGCAGCGTCTAGCTTATAATCTATATCTTTCTCTCCCCACTGTACCAATCTTTGCATATCGTCATTCAAAAGCTCATTTAGAAATTCTAAAGCCCTATCTTTGTCCTTGCAATATTTAGTTATCGCAAATCCACTTGAACCGTTAATTGCTGTTCTGTCTGCATACCTATCAGGTATATTTATATCATAGGTTATCGGTAAAGGTACGTAACCTCTTTCAACTTTGTTCATTTCATTCAATGAGGACGAAGCATCAATAAACTGCCACGCTTGATCTACCATACCAAGTACTCTTCCTGATGACAATTTGGCAATATATTGATCATAATTTTCCACAAAAGCTTCCTTATCAATGAGCCCTTGATGATATACCTCATTTAGCTTTTTATAGTATCTCTTATATATTTCTTTATCAGCAAAATTAGTTATAGTCTTCGTCTTTTCATCAACTATCCCTATTCCATCGTTAGGATAACCCGCAAGAAAAAGCGGAGGATTAATAAGACAAAACGATCTCCAGTCATAGCACAATATTTCAAACCCAATAGTTGGCTCACCATCAATAGTAGGATATTTTTCTTTATACCTTTTGATTAAATCAAAATATTCATCCAAGGTTCTTACTTTAGGATAATTAAATTCCTTTAAAACAGCTTTTTGTATCCAAAACGCCTCTCCTCTATGAGAAGTAGATCCATCCTTATTTTTTACGTTACCGAATTGAGGTATAACATAAATATGTCCGTCCTTCGGATTCTTTACTTTATTCCATTCATCACCCAAATACTTTTGTAAGTTAGGATATCTCGGTATATCGTTTTCAATAGGCAGTAATGCATTTGCACTAATCATCTGCGCTGTTCCGTCCCCTGCATCTATAAAATCCGGAAAATCTCCACTTGCAATCATTACTCCGATTTTTTGCTTGGCTTCACCTGCAAGATATTCAAATTTTATAGTGACTCCGGTCTTTTCTTCTATTCTTTTTAGAACTCTATTACTCTGAGGCACATCTTTTCCGGGAGTTGCCTGAAAAAATGTAAAAGTAATAGGCTTTTTGAGTATATTCTCAGTTTTCTTTTCACTATGACTATACCAAGTTAATGAACTCATCATAATTGCAGCAGTAAAGATAAATAAATAGACGCATTTTTTACTCATTATTCCTCCGATAGTATGATTATCGTTTTTTCAAACATTTTTTCTTTTGCTATGAACTTAGTATACTATCATCCAATATTCTGCTCAAGTTTATTAACGACATTTAAACGCTGAATTTGTTTGCTCTAAATTAAAAATATCATTTTTTAATTCCAAAAGCTTTATAAATTTTCAAGTTATTAAGTTTATAGGGGGTAGATGTATAATTTATATAATACTCTCATTTGGATAAACATGGTAAACTCACTTTGTAAACATTTACTTACAATTACATACTTATATTCATAATACTCTTAATTCAAAAACAAATATATACGAGGAGGTAAAAAATGAAAAGAAATGTATCAAGAGCTTTGAGCTTTATCATGTCTGCCTGTATCACTGTAGCAACTTTTGCAAATGGTGCCATTCAAAGAGTATATGCAGATTCTACAGTTACTATCGTAAACAGTACCTTTGAAGACGGAAGTACTACAGGCTGGACGCCAAGGGGCAGTGCTCAGCTGTCTGCAACTACAGAAGACGCAGCAAGCGGAACCCATAGCATGAAGGTTACCGGCAGGAATGATAACTGGACCGGACCATCCATGGACCTGAAGAACAAGTTAGAAAAAGGCGGAACCTATAACTTTTCTTTTAAGGCAAAGGTTGTAAAAGGCCAAGCTTCCTCAGATGCGGCAGATACGAATCAACTGCTGTCATTAACCATTCTCAGAAGGGACAGCACAGCTTCTTCTGACAGTTATGACAGTATAGCATATCAAAAAACTGTAAATGAGGAATCATGGACAACTATAACCGGTACATATGTACCAACCTTTGATTCATATACAACCTTGACTTTGTATATA
Organism: Bacillota bacterium; assembly: GCA_023417975.1. Classification (GTDB taxonomy): domain Bacteria; phylum Bacillota; class Clostridia; order Clostridiales; family Clostridiaceae; genus JAEZDX01. The sequence continues at coordinate 254 of JAEZDX010000619.1, read as the reverse complement.
GAATCTTCTAATCCTACCTTACAGTTTTATATTGATGATGTAGTAATAACCGGTCCAAGCAAAGATGCTGAAACACCTCCAAAGAATCCTAATGCTCCTCCGGTTGGTACTAACTTAATATCAAACGGTACCTTTGAGGACGGAACTACTTCCGGCTGGAGCGGAAGAGGTACTGCACAATTGGAAGCTACAACAGAGGATAAAGCTAGCGGAAGCTATAGTCTCAAGGTTACCGGCAGAACTGACAGTTGGAA
>JAEZDX010000586.1 GCA_023417975.1 Bacillota bacterium | reverse complement strand
TGATAAAGTAATGAAATTAGTACCATATGGCAAAGTGACTACAGTAGGAAATATTAGAGAATATTTTGCAAAGTTAAGTGGTGCTGACTTTACTGAACCTATAACGGCAGGTATATTTACTTCTATTGCAGCGTGGGCAAGCTATCAAAGAAAAGAGAATGAAACACCATATTGGAGAACTTTAAAAGCAAATGGCGAATTAAACCCAAAGTATCCTGGTGGTGTGCAAGAGCAGAGAAAGAAACTGGAATCAGAGGGACATACAGTTATTCAAAAGGGAAAGAAGAATATTAGATATTACGTTCAAAACTACGAAAATGTACTATTTGAATTATAGAGCTAAGTTCCAAAATAACCCTAATTTGAAGAGGAGGCGAAGTATACATGGAGACAATAGTAATAAAATTAAACCCCGAATTATTAGAAAATCCTGATTTAGATTTACGCTATGCGTTACCTGATAGAATTGAGGAGTTATCAGATAAAAAAATAATGGATAATGGTTATGATTATTTAGAAGGTCGAAACAATCCAATAGGCATTTGGATGAAAACTGAAGCGGCAGAACAAACTTATCTATTAATAGTAGATATACTTAAAAAGGAAATGTTTTTAGGAAATGATTTATCAAAATCGGCAGAAATATATATTTCTAAAGTAGACTGCGATGAATTTGAAAATTGTAAAAAAGTTTATCCTTTATAGATCACATCTATTTAAGATTCATTTCAATCTGAACTATCTTAAATGATGATAGTAAATTAACGAGAAAGTATATTTAAGAATTATAAAGAGCAATGGGGGATAAATAAATGAAAAATATTATAACTATTCAACACACACAGTCTATTCATCATACTAATGGCATGGTTGGTTCTTGGACTGATTGGGATTTATCGGAGCAGGGAATACAACAAGCAGATAATATAGGAAGAAATTTATTAAATGAGTTAAAGGATAAAAAGTACATAATGTATTCTTCTGATTTATTAAGAGCCAAGCATACAGCTGAAATTGTAGGAAAACATTTAGGGATTACCCCAATTTTAGTTTCAGAGTTAAGAGAAAGAAACCTTGGAAAATGTGTTGGGAAATCTGTAAAATGGTTGAAAGAAAATATTGAATGTGAAGAAAGATCTATAGATGACAAAATGTTTTCAGATACGGAAAGCAGAAGAGAAGAATGGAACAGGTTATTACCATTTTTTAATGAAATAATGAACAATGAGCATGAGAATATAATTATTGTTTCACATGGCGATTTGCTAAGTGTATTCAATGCAATGTGGTTAGCTATGGGGGTTGAAATGCTTAATAAGGGTGAATTATTTGGTTTTTCCGGTGGTGTTAGCTTTATGCATGAATCAGCTGATGGAAAAAGATTTATTAAGCGGATGAGTGATATGTCTTATATAAAATTATTTGAAATTTCAGGGCATGTAAGGCAACATTCTCGAAGTTAATTATATTGGTATTCTATTAAAAATACGTGATTATATTGGATTACGATATGAAAGGTGATGTGCATATTTGAAAGGCAATTATTTAAGTTTATCAATTTTTGGAGTTCTTTTAGGCAGAATATTAAATAGAGTATTAGGTAATTATTTCGGGATGAAAGGGCCAATAGCAGTAGTAACGACTATAGCTGTGGTTTTCTTGGTTTTTGATCTTTACTTTTTTGTTAGAAGACGATATTTTGCTGCGCTTGTAATTTTTATATTTGCTTTACCGCAATTTATTGGGACCATAGGGATGTGTATAGATAATATGTTTGTTTTACTATGTTCTATCTTGTCAATTTTTATAGTATACCCATTATTTATAAAATGGATAAAAGGATTAGATTATATAGACAAAAGCTATCTGTGGAAATTAAAAGGTCGATGGTAATGTGAGTAAGCAGGATAATCTTATAAACTAAGGATCATTTTTAATGGTCAGTTATTTGTAATGGAGGAAAATATGTATAAAAGCGTGATTCACATATATGGAGCATCAGGTTCAGGAACGTCTACACTAGGTAGATTTATATCGGAGCAGCTTGGTTATACTTTTATGGATACAGATGATTATTTCTGGCTGCCAACGAATCCGAAGTACACACAAAAAAGAGAGAAAGCAGAGCGGCTTAAAATGATGAAGGAAGATATGTTAAATTCCGATAAAGTTGTCATTTCCGGTTCACTTGTGGATTGGGGAGATGATCTAATTCCATATTTCACATTGGCAGTTCGTATTGTAACAGATAAAGATATTCGTATCCGGCGCCTAAGAGAAAGAGAAAAGAAACATTTTGGTACGCGTATTGAGGTAGGTGGAGATATGTATGATAATTATGTGGAATTTATTGAATGGGCATCTGCTTATGATACAGGAGACATTGATATGAGAAGTAAGGCAAAGCATGACCAGTGGCAAAAGTTATTAAAATGTAAACAAATTGTTGTAAATGGAGAAGCTGAATTGAAATATAATTTAGAACATATAAAAAGTGCGCTTTCAGAGTGATAAAATACAATATGGTTATAAGTTTAATATAATAAGGAGCGAGGAAACAGATATGAGCCTAACATTTAAAAAAATAAGTTGTTTTGAGAGAGGAATATTATATCGACTATTGGTAGACGGATATTCTTTTGATAATAGATGGAAATCATGTTTTGAAAAGGACTGGATAGAATTTGATGATTTTTTCTTTGATAATTTAGATATTGCAGACAAATATGGTTTTATTACTGTATTGGATGATGAACCCATTGGACATATTTCATGGGACCCAAGAAATTCACCCGGATATGTAGAAATAGGTCATAACTGTATTGCAGCTAAATATAAGGGAAATGGCTATGGGAAAAGACAACTTCAAGAGGCTGTGGATAGAGTTAGTCAATATGATGGACTCAAAAAGATAATTGTTGGCACAAATAGTAATCTAATCGCACCGCGTAATTATGAGAGTGTTGGTTTTAAGCTTTGTCAAAGAAGGAAAAATGAAGGCCATGCTGCATTTTCAGGTGATTATCTTGAGTATGAAATAATTCTATAGCAAATTAGATATGGGCGATGTAGTTGGAAGGTTATAGGGGTAAAAATATATTATCAGGAGGTTTTGTAATGTGGAGTGATATGGAAAAAGGATTTCAAGTTGCTTTTGAAGCAGCTTGGACTTCATATTGTTTTAATAATATACCTATAGGGGCTTCAGTTATAAACGAAAATGGAGATATTGTTGCTGTTGGGCAAAACCAAATACGTGCCGAAGGAAATGGTGTTTTGTCATTCCATCAGCTTGCTCATGCAGAAGCAAATGCAATTTTGCAATTAAGTGAAGTAACGGAACCTAATATGCATCCCAATATACGAAAGTACACATTGTATACTGTTATGGAACCTTGCCCCTTCTGCTTCGGTGCTATTGTAATGGGCAGCATAAGACACCTTAAGTTTGCAGCTCGTGATGGTTGGGCAGGAGCAACGAAAATCAATGAATCAATTGATTATATTAAAATGAAAGGTATAGCAATTGAAGGACCTTTTGAAGAATTGGAATTTGTTCAAATTGCAATGCAAACTTGTTTTGAAATAGAACGTGGACAAGATGTACATAGTCCGGTGATAGAAAAGTTGAGGCTCTACTGTGAGAACGGGGTTTTATTAGGAAAGAAGCTGGCGGAGGATAAAATACTTAATAAATATGTAAAGGAGTCAATGCCATTTTCAGAAGTGTATAATAAGATTATTAACTTTAGATAATAAGGATGATTGTACAAAAAAAATTGAAGTTAAAGCCTTGAGGCCTCAAATAATGGTCAGTAAACAGCAGTGCAGAATTTTATATACTCAGGATAGAATAGTCAAGTTGTAAATAATATAGAATATTAGTTCATAGGAGGAGTTCATGGCTTGGAGTAAAATGAAGCAAAGTCTAGAGAGTTTTCTTAGTCCGACACTATATGGGCGGGTAGAATATTGTGCTACCAGCTACCGATATTTGCCTGATAAAGCTGGGCGATGTTATATTAAGGTGGATAAAAAGTACCTATTCAATATGAGTGATACAAGCACCTCAATCAAATGGTATCATACTGAGCAGGAAATCAAGAACGATCCGGATATACAAATTCATATAAGCATTGAGGAAATTGAAAGAGTTAGAAAAGATATGAAGGGCGAAGTACCGGAGGAGCGGTTAATAGTAATTGCAAGGAACAGAAAAATATCGGAATATGCAAAGGAAATTCTATCCGCCCAGACGGCATTAAGTAAGTCAGACTTTAATGTTGCAGCAAATAGATTTTTAACTAATTCTATAGAGGAAAGTTTAGAGAGCGCCGATATATTGTT
>JAEZDX010000540.1 GCA_023417975.1 Bacillota bacterium | reverse complement strand
CTGCCCATGGTACAACTCCATCTACGTTACCAGGATTCTGCTCTCTGAAAGCTTTTAAAGTTTCTTCAAACTCAACTTTATTAGTAGGCGCTTTCATTCCTAACTTATCAAGCCAATCCTGTCTTATAAATTCTCCAGAGTTTGCCAATACAGTTCTTCTAGCCGGTATTGCCATCTGCTTTTCATTGAAAACACCATAGTCCAATACATTTTTACCTAGATTTTTTGTTAAATTTTGTCCATATTTTTTAACTAATTCAGTAAGATCAGCAAGTCCATCCTGCTTAACATAGTTATATACAACTCCGTTATCATAGGTAAAGCATATGTCAGGAGCTTCACCTGCAGCCATCATTACATTAAGTTTATCTACTTCCTGTGTTCTAGGCACGGTAACAAATTGGACCTTAGTATTATACTTTTTAGAAAAATTCTCTTCTATATACTTTGTCCAATAATTGTTTGTCAGATCGGGCTGCCCAGCTTTAGCTCTGTCAAATAGCTCAACGGTTAAAGTTGTTGGCGTTGCATTAGGATTCTCATCGGGCTTTGTGCCGTCTGATCCTTCAGATTTGCACCCTACCATCGCACTTCCCATAATCGCTAAAGAAAGGGCAACAGTTAGACTCTTTTTAATACTGTTTTTCAAATAAATCACTCCCCTAAAATAAATATTTATATATATATTTTTACATCACACTGTGTATTTAGCCGTATGATGAAAATTATATTAGCCTTTAACCGCGCCTATCATGACGCCAGATACAAAGTATTTTTGCAGCCATGGATAGACAATTAATATAGGAATTGTAGCAAACATTACGCTAGCTGCCTTTAATGATTCCGGAGCCATATTCATTCCACTCTCATTCTGTTGATCAATTTGGGTCAAGGATATAATTTGATATAGTTTCAGCTGTATAGGATAATATTGGGGCTTATTAATATAAAATAGTGCATCCTGAAATCCATTCCATCTTTGAACTGCATAAAACAGACTAAGTGTTGCCAAAACCGGTGTTGACAAAGGCAGTACAATCTTTATAAGTATTCCAAAATCCGAGCAACCATCTATGGAAGCTGCCTCTTCGAGACTTTCAGGAAGAGATGTAAAAAAGGTTTTAAGGATTATCATATTATAAACACTGATTAATCCAGGCAGTATCAAGCTCCATGGAGTATTTATCAATTTAAGATTTTTAATCAATATATAATCAGGAATTATTCCTCCGCTAAAATACATAGTAATTACAATTATAAGAAGGAAAAAGTTTCTGCCCTTTATTCTCTTTTTTGTTAGCGGGTAAGCCGCACATATTGTAAAAATCATGCTGAGTATTGTATATCCTACTGTTAAAGCGATAGTAAATATCAGCGAGGAAATCATAGTTTTGTCATAAAATACTGTTTTATAAGCCTCCAAATTGAAACCTATAGGAAGCAATTTAACTTTTTGTGATATAACTGCATTATTGGAGCTTAAGGATACAGCTATTACATATATGAACGGAATAACACAAATCAGCACTGTCAAGAAAATCATAACTATAATTACACTATCAAAGGCTTTATTTTTCGTTTTAAACTTCATAAAATCACTCCTTTACCATATTCCCTGCTCGCCTGATTTTTCTGCTATATAATTAGCTACGAGCAAGAAGATTAAACTCACTACAGATTGGAACAAGCCTACCGCTGTAGCCAGCGTAAAATCACCGGCACCAATTCCAACCCTATAGACAAAGGTACTAATTACATCAGAAAAATTCTTTACAAGATCATTACCAATAATATAAGGACGATCAAAACCGATAGACACCATCCTGCCAAGCTGTAATATAAGCAGCATAATAATAGTAGGCTTGATTCCCGGTAATGTTACATGCCATATTCTTTTTAGTCTGGTGGCTCCGTCTACCTCTGCAGCTTCATATAATTCCTTATTTATCCCGGTTATAGCTGCCAAATAGATTATTGTTCCCCAGCCCACGCTTTGCCAAATACCAATACCTATATAAGTAAATAACCAATGCCACTTCTCAGTTAAAAAAGGAATTGGGGTGCCTCCAAAAGACTTTACTACATTATTTATTAATCCTGTGGAATTAAATATCTGATATGATATTCCACCTACTATTACCCAAGATAAGAAATGTGGAAGGTATAAAAGTGTTTGTGAAACTTTTTTATACCAGTTAGACCTTATTTCATTCAGTGCAATTGCCAGTATAATAGGAGCAGGAAACCCTATAATCAAATCCAAGCCGTTGAGCATGAAGGTGTTTTTTACTGCTCTATAAAACTCTTTCATCGCAAATAATTGTTTAAAGGCATCTAAGCCAATCCATTTACTTTTCGCTATACCTTGAAAGAGATTATAATCTTTGAATGCTATAATTACTCCATATAATGGTACATACTTAAATAATATAAAGAATGCCATAGGAATCATAAGCATAAGGTAGAGAAAAAAATCTCGCTTTAAGTAGTACATAAATTTATTATTTTTACCTGTAACTGTTTTAGTGCCGTGCATTTTATAATTTACATTCATTCAATTTCCTCCTTTATAAATATTAGTTAGAATGATAACCTTTTCTCAAAATATAGCCACAATAGCTATGCTTATAAAAACTTGACAGCTTATATATTTATAAGCAAAACATAATCTTGAGTTTTTATTACTCAACGGCTAAATTATAAAATCGGAAAAGTTCACTTTCAAGAATGACAATTAATTATTAATGCACATTTCTAATTATCATGAAGGCTTATAATCAATTTGAATAAAATTGTTAATTCAATAAGTAATTAAGTATATAATCCATTAGCATTTAAAACCTCAATATCTTTACAATAAATTATATGTCATGTTGAAAAATGCATTGTTAATTTACATTTCCTCCCTTTAATGCCTTTTTTCAATATAAAAGTAAAGCTTTTCACTTGCTTATATTCAACTTTAGCAATATACTATTGGCAATAATCATTAAAATATTGCGCTAAATCATTTTAATTAAGTCTTATACTATTTAATATCATCAAAAATGGGGGATTAATAAAATTGAAAACTAAATATAAGTTTCAACCTATCGATAAAAACATCCTTTGCTATCATAGAGCAACTGAAACAGAATGTTTAGGGGATGATTCTCTTCCTTATCACAGACATGATGCATATGAAATTTATCTATTTCTGTCTGGAAATACTAACATGTATTTAGAACAAGCATGCTATCATTTAAATCCCGGCGATCTAATTGTCATAAGCCCCGATGAAATGCATCGCAGCATATGTCTTGATAACCAGCTATATGAACGAATAGGTATCAATATAAAAAAATCAATGTTTGAATACTTATCAACCCAACGCTCAAACCTTTTATCATGCTTTGAAGGACATCCACATGGCATAAATAATCTTGTTCATCTTTCTGAAGAACAGCTTAATTATTATATCTCGCTAACAGAAAAGTTGATTGAAACACTAGATTCAAATGACTATGGCCAAGACATACTTGCCAACACTTATTTATCTCAAATTCTCGTTTTTATCAATACACTTTATCAGACCTCAACTCAAGTCTACGTAAATATCATGCCTGAATTGGTTCGTAATACTATGGCATATATTGAGGAACACCTAACTGAAGATATTACTTTAGCTCAATTGTCTCAGAAGTTTTGCTTTAATGGAGCATATATTAGCTATAAATTCAAGCAGCATACTGGACTAACTCTCCGTTCATATATTTTAGACAAAAAAATTGCTTTAGCTAAACATCTATTGGCAGATGGTAAAAATGTATCTGAGGCATGCTATATGTCGGGTTTTAAGGACTATACCAACTTTATCAGAAGTTTTACTAAAATTGTTGGGATTTCTCCGGGAAAATACAGGCTAAGTTCACTACTATAGTATCAATTATTAAAACATTTACATTTTTATGGTACAATATAAATAGATTTATTTTTATGGAATGAGGGATATTATGAATCCAAAATATACAGATTCGGCAAGATACAAATGTCTGGAATATTTAAAGAAGCAGTCCGTTGATTTATACCTTAGCTATTGCGGAATGGAAGAATGTGATCCAAGTCATTCTTACGGCCCTATTAAACGCACGGAATATCTTCTTCATTACATACTTAAAGGTAAAGGTTTTTATAAGGTGGATGGTAAAACCTATCACCTTGGTAAACATGACTCCTTTATCATCTATCCCGATGAAATAACCTACTACGAAGCTGATAAAGAAGATCCTTGGACCTATATATGGATTGGCTTTGACGGTATAAGGGCTGAGTCATGTCTAAACTATGCCTCACTCAGCAAAGAGAATAGAATATGTAAATTTGATTGTGAAGATATTTTAATAGAATGTATAAATGGCATGCTGAATGCAAGCCAATTAACTTATTCAAACGACTTAAAGAGAGAGAGTTATCTGTTTATGTTTCTCTCAGCTTTAATCCATGAGAAGCATGACAGCAGTATAGAAAATAATGAAATTCACGATTACCCTGTTCATGTATATGTGGATCATGCTCTGGAATTTATTGATCATAATTATGAGAAAAATATAAAAGTTAATGATATTGCCAATTATATCGGTATTAGCAGAAGCTATCTGACTAATATCTTTAAGAAAAGCTTAAATGTATCTCCTCAGGAATATTTGGTGAATTACCGCTTGGAAAAAGCTTGTGCCCTGTTAAAGACAACTGCCCTTCCGGTAAACACCATTGCAGCTCAAGTAGGCTATGATGATCCGCTTACATTCTCAAAAGTATTTAAGAGTTTTCATGAGGTAAGCCCCACTACTTACCGTACACAGCATGAAGAGCCCGTTTATTCAACCCGTAAAGGTGAATAAAAAAGGCGCTGTCATAATTGCGATTTTGATCGCTAGTACGACAGCGCCTTTTGATATTAGCCAAACTATAACTGATTGTCTTATAATATCTCAACCAAATGGTATATTACTGATGAAAAATCTGCTCCTTTTGCACAAAACTGTACCTCATCAATTACAATTCCCACATTCATCAATTCATCACCGTAATAAATTTTATCCCCATTTATTTTATATTGTTTATTCTCATCTAAGCCTACCAGTTTTAGCCTTTTCCATGGTTGATTTGGTGTGTTAAGCACCTTATAGTATGCTGCAATAGCCTCGTTCTTGCTTTCAGAAACAACAATCCAAGCGGCGGCATTTTCTTCAAAGGGGCTTACTATTCGATAAAATATACCTTTACTTATTAGCTCTCTATGCTCTTTACAGAATTCAACCTGGCTTTTTACCTTTTCCTTTTCCTCCTCCGATAATAGGTTTAAGTCCAACTCATAACCGAAAGCGCCGAAATAGGCCACATTTGCCCTAGTCTCAATAGGAGTGCTTCTGCCTACCTGCTGATTTGGCACAGCGGATACATGAGCCCCTATACTGCTTATTGGATAAATAAAGGATGTCCCATATTGAATTTTCAATCTCTCTACAGCGTCAGTATCATCACTCGTCCACGTCTGTGGGGCATAGTAAAGAATTCCGGGATCAAACCTTGCACCTCCACTGGAGCATGATTCAAACAAAATATATGGAAAACTTGATGTGAGTCTCTCATAAAGGCTATAAACCCCAAGTACATATTCATGAAATACCCTACCCTGCTTCTCTACTTTCTTAGCAGCAGAGAAGCATTCCGTAATATACCTGTTCATATCCCACTTTACATATGATATTTTTGCATCATTCAATATCTTTTCCATCATGCCATATATATAATCAACTACTTCTTTTCTGGAATAATCCAGTACATATTGATTTCTGGAAGGAGAGCTTCTTCTTCCGGGAACAGCTAAAATCCAGTCCGGATGTGTCCTATAAAGTTCACTATCCTTATTCACCATCTCAGGTTCAAACCATAGACCGAATTTCATTCCCAGAGCCTCTATTTTATTTGCCAATCCTATAATTCCATCAGGCAGTTTATCGAAATCAGCTACATACCAATCACCAAGTCCTGCCTTATCATTACTGCGATTACCAAACCAACCGTCGTCTAGTACAAATAATTCCATCCCCAGCTCTTTCCCGGCTCTGGCAATACTCAGCACCTTTTCCTCATTAAACTCCATTTCAGTGGCTTCCCAATTATTAATCAGTATAGGCCTTACCTTATCTCTCCAAAATCCTCGTGCAAGTCTTGTACGATACAGCTTATGGTAAGTCTGACTCATTTTATTCAAGCCTCTGTCGGAATAAACTATAACAGCCTCAGGTGTCTGAAAAACCTCTCCCTCACCGAGAGGCCATTCAAAGGTATCCGGATGTATGCCCATTATTACCCTAGTCATATCATGAGTATCTACCTCAACCTGCTCAAGATGATTCCCGCTGTATATTAAGCTAAATCCATACGCTTCGCCGTAAAACTCATCAGTATTATATCTTTTTAAGGCAATAAAAGGATTATGTTCGGAACTGCTTGTACCTCTCATACTGTAAATGCTCTGAACACCTTGTTCCAACCTTCTTTTCTTTACATGCCGTTCTCTGCTC
>JAEZDX010000513.1 GCA_023417975.1 Bacillota bacterium | reverse complement strand
AAAAACGTTCCGCGATAGCTCAATGGTGGAGCATTCGGCTGTTAACCGAAGGGTTGGAGGTTCGAGCCCTCTTCGCGGAGCCATTTTTATTTTTTGGAATTTTAGGCAAGCGAAAGCTTGCTTTTTTTATACTTAGGTTGTTTATTCCAAGCTGAAGTATGGCTTTTTATATAGAGTAGAAAAATAGAGTAATAGTAGTATATAATATATATGGTGATAAATATGAAAAGATTAATATTGGCGGAAAAGCCGTCTGTTGCGAGAAATATTGCAGAGGCATTAAATTGTAAGCAAAAAAAAGATGGGTATTTAGAAGGAGAACAATATATAATTACTTGGGCATTTGGACATTTGGTTACATTATGTGACTGCAGAGATTATGATGAAAAATATGCCCTCTGGAATATGGAGTATTTTCCATACATACCGGAAGAGTTCAAATATAAAGTGAAACATGACGACAAAAATAAGAACAGAGAAGATACAGGCGCAAGGAAGCAGTTGAATATAATAAAGTCACTTACAGAAAGAGAAGATGTAGAAGCTATAATAGCAGCTACCGACTATGACAGAGAAGGAGAGCTTATAGCATTATTAATATTCTCTCATATTAATGTAACAAAACAGATATATAGGATACTTATCAATGAATGGACTCCTCAAGAAATAAAAAAGGGACTTGAGAAATTGAAAACAAATTTAGAGATGAGGCCCCTTCAGGATGCAGGAGTAAGCAGACAAATTGCTGATTGGGTTATCGGTATAAATTTTACTTCTACGGCAACATTGAAATTCGCCAGAGGAAAAGGAAGTCTTCTGAATATAGGAAGAGTATTAATGCCAACCTTAAAGATGATATATGATAGAGAGATGGAAATAAAAAATTTCAAGTCTGAGACTAATTACGAATTAGTTGTGGAGTTTAAGTCTCCTGGGGGAAATTATAAAGGTAAGTTTTTTCATGGAAAAAGTGATAAATTTCCTAAAAAAGAAAGTGTTGAGCGATTAAAGGAGGAAATTGAAGGCAGGAAAGGGATCATTGCTGAAAAAAAAGTGGAAATTAAAAATGAGAACCCTCCGGCATTATTTAATTTAAGTAATCTTCAGGGATTTATCACAAGTAAATATACAGGTTGGACTGCAGATAAGGTATTGAAAGTTGCTCAAAGCTTGTATGAAAAGAAGCATATAACCTATCCAAGGACTGAGAGTACAGCGTTGGAAGAGACCATAAAGGATAAGGCAAAGAGTGTTTTGGAGCTTTTGAAAAATGATATACCCTTTAAAGATGAAGTAATATTCAGTGAGTCTAAGAAAGTTTTTAATAATGATAAAGTGGAAAGTCATAGTGCAATTATTCCTACCTATGTATTGCCGAAGAACCTGACAGACGATGAATGGGTAGTTTACAATGCAGTTAAGAATAGGTTTGTTTCGCAATTTATGCCTGCAGCGGAATATGAAAATACAGAAGTAGTAACAAAGATAGAAGGAGAAAAATTTGATAGGTTATTTATGACCAAAGGAAGAATACTGAAGAATAAAGGCTGGTTGAAACTATATAATGATGAAAAAAAAGATGAGCTTTTACCCCCTTTGGAAAAAGACCAAGAAGTAGAGGCAGTTAAGGCAGAGGTTGTAACAAAAAAAAGTAAGCCGCCTGCTCATCATACGGAGAAAACCTTACTAAAGGCCATGGAAACATGTGGTAGGAACAGGGGAGAAAAAGACGAAGAGGATGACAGCATCCTGTATGGTTATTCTATAGGAACTGCAGCAACTAGGGCGGAGACAATTAATAAACTCAAAAATGCAGGGTATATATATACTAAGGGAAAGTCACTGCTTATAACCGAGGTTGGTATACGACTAATAGAAAACTTCCCTGTAAAAGAAATTATGGATACGGACTATACAGGTAGGTTGGAAAAGAAGTTATTTGATATGGAAAAGGGGGTCTACAATAAAAACAGCTTTTTAAAAGAAATATTTGATTTTACAAGGAACGGAACTAACAAAATAAAAAAGGGAAGAACAGTTATTATTAATGATAAAAGAATCATAGTATCGGAACAAAAATAAATATAGAAATAAAGCAGTGCCTTTAAAAGCACTGCTTTATTTCTTCTATTTTCTTATTAATTAAAGCATGACTTACTTCGCTTAAAAAGGACTCTTTATAGCCAAGTGCCTTGTTTAGCATTTCAAGGGCCTGATCATTTTCGCTTTTTTCGATTAATACAAGGGCAAAATGATAATATGCTTCAGGAAAGGATGGCTCATTATCAATAAGACCTTTATACAGCTCATAGGACTTATCAAAATCTTTTAGGTGGTAATAGGTTTCTCCTAAATTGTCAATAATGATTTGACTGGAACTGTCATATTCGTAAGCTTCAAGGTTAATCTTTAATGCTTTTTCATAATCACCTTTTAGAATTAAAAGATAACCGTAGCTTTCATACATGGTTAAACATTTAAATTCGTTATATACTGTTTCTAAAAGCTCCAAAGCCTTATCAAGTTTACCCTGCTTCCAATATACAAGAGCAAGGTTCAGACGTGTCTGATTTCTATCTGGAACATTTAGTTTACTCAAATTTAACGAATTAAGTAGCTGTTCGGATTTTTCTAAATTTCTGTTTTTAAGCAGTAGGTATGCATATACGGTTTTCATTTTTGAAGGACAGTTTTTGACTTTTATTGTTTTTTCATAATAATCAAAAGCTTGTTCCATATTACCGGATTTATAAAACCCATTTCCTCTAATATAATAATAGAAATATCTATTGAAATAGGCCCAAATCAAAGCAGCTACTAATATTACAGCAGCACCTATTAGTTTGCTATAGCTAAATGCAACAATTAAAATAATAATCGGCATTATTAATTTCATGATAGAAGAAAGATTTTTCATATGTGCCTCCTGATAAACTTTTTATCCATATAGTAACACGTATGAATTATTTTATCAATATCTATGCTTTAATCTTTTTTCTATAATGGATACTAGACCGTACATTACATAGGCAAGTATAGACAATATGATTATACTCATCATAACCATATCCAATTGTGAGATTTGGCCGCCATATACAATCAAAAAGCCTAATCCATCTCTTGCCACTAAGAATTCGCCCATAATAACACCTACCCACGATAAGCCTACATTTATTTTAAGTGCCGATATCAATGTAGGTACAGATGCAGGAATAATTAGGTTTGTAAGAATCTGAGTTTTACCGGCACCAAAGGTCTTAAGCAATTTTACTTTATCTTCGTCAACTTCATTAAAACCTGTAAGCACACTTATTATCGTTACAACTATTGAAATGAGAAGTGCTATTATTACTATAGCTTTCAGCCCGTTTCCCACCCAAAATATTATTATTGGTGCTAAGGCAACCTTTGGAAGTGCATTTAATACCACAAGGTAAGGTTCAGCAACCTTGGAAGCAAAATCGGACCACCACAATAAGACTGCTATTAAAGTACCAAAAACAGTACCAAGTACAAAACCCAATATTGTTTCATAGCATGTAACTGCTATGTGTTTAAACAATGTTCCTTCATTGTATATAGTTACAAGACTTTTTATCATTCTCGATGGTGTGCTTGTTAAAAATGGATCAATTATTTTTAAATCACCTAATACTTCCCAAGATACAAATATCAATACTAAGATTATGATCCTCGTCCAAACTATCTTTTTATGAGTATTTTTTATTTTTTTTATATATTGCTGGTGCTCATTGCTTATCATCATCATTTACATCTAACTCCTTCCAAATATTATTGAAATAAATTCGAAATTCGGGCGCCTCTCTGCGTTTTAGAGGGGAATCATATTCGGAAGAAAAAGTTATTTCCAAATCCTGTTTCATTTTTGCAGGCCTTCTGGAAAGAATAATAATTCTGCTACTGGTTGATATGGCCTCTGAAATATCATGAGTAACCATTATTACGGTCTTATTTTCTTTTTTAATGATTTTATATATTTCGTCGCATACAGTAAGTCTTGTTTGAAAATCTAAGGCAGAAAAAGGTTCATCCAAAAGTAAAACTTCAGGATCTAAAGCCAAAGTTCTTATAAGTGCGGCTCTTTGCCGCATTCCCCCTGAGAGCTCTGATGGCTTATGTTTTCGAAAGCTCCATAAGTTATAGTTCTTTAGAAGTGATTCAATCTTATGTTTATTATCGTCATTCAATTTTTTTTGAATTTTTAGGCCTAAGCATATATTTTCCCAAACATTAAGCCATTCAAACAGGTGATCTCGTTGAAACATATAGCCGAGTTTTGGAGAATAACCTGAAATACTTTCTTTATCAACGAGAACTTGTCCTTCTGAAGGCTTTATAATTCCCGCTACTATATTAAGAAGGGTGGACTTACCACAGCCGGACGGACCTACAATACTTATAAACTCACCTGAATTTACACTAAGGTTAATATTTGTCAGAGCCGGAGTTTCTCCATTCAATGTATGATAATTCATAGACACATTTTTCAGTTGGACTTTGCTCATACTACCATCTCCCTGCAATAAAGCTTATAAAATAGTTGTTATTCAAAGTGTAAGAGGTATAATTCAGTATATGTTAGAAAATCATTATTGGTTAAAGATGATAGCCAATAAAAAAAACAGGACACTATAAACAGCATCCTGTTATTTTTCCTATTTTGCAGCCTTGTCGAGAGCTCTTTTTACAGCTAGCTGCCAGTTTTTAACTGAATTTGTCATGGTTCCGTCAGTATTAGGTGCTGCTACATTATGTGTCTGATATTGAACCATATTACTTGCCAGAGTATTACGGACTTGATAATAGGTATTTAATGCAGTACCGGTCAATGAACCGCCTAAGTTATTACCGGTTGTTCCCGTTCCGCCTCCAGGAGTACCGGTAACACCAGTTCCATCTGTAGTTCCGTAACTGTTGCTTCCTACAGTGCCATAGCCTGCTCCGGCAGGACCACCTATTGCTCCATAGCCTGTTCCTGTCCCACCTGTTCGGTTGTTTGTTCCGCTAATATTTGAAGTAGTGCCATTTCCGTATTTATTTCTTCCTTGTGTGTCAACTGAGGTAAGATTTACATCAATTATTCTTCCGCCTCTTACAGTAACAACAGCCATTTCGTTTCCATTACTTGTTTTATCACCATAGCCTGTATATACTCCATCCTTATATTTGGCTGTGGATACATTATTACGAGTATAACTTCCTTGATTATTTGAATTATTTCTGGTTGTGTTGGCGTTGTTTCTTGAAGTACATGCTGTTAGTGAAAATGAAATTATAACTGTAAGGGCCATACTCATAGACTTTTTCATTGGTTCCCCTCCTCAAAGAAAATTCAGTATTTTATAAAGTAAATTTGTTAAATTTTTAAGCTAACAAATCTTTAAGTAATAAATTTTTTATGCATGATTAATTTATGCTAAAATGAAAAAACTATTCTATGATTAATGTGATGATTACTGAGATTACTGGGCTTAATTGCTATGTATTAATTTAATAAAAATGAAAAGACTCAGTACTATAACTGAATCTTTTCATTATAAAAAGTAAAGCCTTTAAGTTTTAATTACATAATAATTTATTTTGATATTTCCTTTGCAGCTTTTTCAGCAAAGGAGTTATTAACTATAGAAGTGAACGGCGGTCGTTCTTTAATCAAATCAGCCTTATAGTCTTGTATAATATCCATTAGTCTTGAAAAATCTGCTTCTTTAAGAGAAGGTGCAGCTGCAAATGCATTTATGCCTCTGTAGTTACCTACTACTGTAGCAATAAGTTTCTCATCGGTACCTGGGAAATAAGACTTTATAGATTTTGCAACTTCCGCATCGCTGTGATTTGCAACCCAAAGCTGTCCTTTATAAATTGCATTAGTAAACTTTTCAATAACACTTGGATTTTTATCCATATAGGACTTCGCTGCGAAATAACAAGTATATGGCAGTACTCCTGCTTCCTTACCGACAGAGGCTACTATATAACCTGCATTATCGTTATGAAGCATACTGGCAGTTGGTTCAAATATGGCAGCATAATCTCCAGTACCACCTTTAAATGCTCACCACATCATAAAACGATTTTTTTAACCGGGGTAGACGGCGTAATCTCTATACTATATGCTATG
>JAEZDX010000482.1 GCA_023417975.1 Bacillota bacterium | reverse complement strand
GCTTTGCTGTAGCGCTAATTTTATATAGCGCCGATTTTTAAGCAATTATATGTATTATTAATTGAAGGGCTTTCTAGACTTTCAATATAAATTGTATTTTTATTGAGTTCTATGCAGATGAGGGGAGAGTGAAGAATGACGTTTTTTAGGAATTTGAAGATTGTTATAAAGCTAATGGCTGCTTTTTTACTTGTATCTATATTTATAGTATCAGTTGGTATCATTGGTGTATGGGGTATGGGGAAGATGAACAATTCTGCACGTGAATTATACTCGGATAACTTGTCTGGCGTCAGCTCGATTTATGGAGTAAATGCCAATCTAAAGGATATGTATTCAGATTTACGGCTAATGCTTCATGTAACGGATAAGAATGAAATAAATAGAATGAGCGGCAATATCGATTATTTAAATTCTGATAATGATAAAAAGATTAAGCAATATGAGACTTCTTTAAAAAATGATGAAGTAAAAAAGGTGTTCTTGGAGCTTAAAAAGGAATTGGAAAATTATAAGAGTGTACAAAAGGACTTTATAGCTTTCATTGATAACGGTAACAGCAGTGATGCGGCTGCAGCTTTTAATAATGTTTCGGGACACAGGACTGTTTTAAATGATACTATGACTAAGCTTTTAAGCTTAAATAATGATAAGGCAGTTGAAGCTCTTAACAGCAATGACAATGTTTTTTCAAGTGCCAAGTTATTTATTTTAGTTACGGTTATTGCTACCTTTATAATAGCGGTTGTTATAGGTGTTACCATGGCAAAATTGATAGAAGGACAGCTTAAAAAGATACTAAAGTTTGCAAGAGAACTTGAAGACGGTAATTTAACCGGAGTTATAAGTATTGATTCTAAAGATGAAATAGGCAGTGTAGCTAAAGCCTTAAATAAGGCGATGATAAGTATACGTGAATTGGTTACGGGGATTATAGAAAATTCAGAGAGCTTGAATGAAAGCAGCAGCCAATTATCGGATACCGTAGTTCAAATGACTCAGCGTCTGGAAATAATAAATTCTTCAACAGAAGATATTTATATGGGGGTAGAGAGTACCAGTGCCGCAGCAGAAGAGATCTCTGCATCTGTAGAAGAGGTTGGTGTTAGTGTAAATACCTTATCTGAGAGAGCAATTGATGGAAGTGATAATGCAGTAAAAATAAAGGAAAGAGCTGCAGCTATAAAGCATAATAGCGAAGCTGCAATAACACAAACCTTGGAAGTCTATAATCAGCGGGAACAGGAGATATTAATAGCTATAGATGCAGGTAAGGGTGTAGTAGAAATCAGCAAGATGGCGGATATTATCGGTGCAATAGCGGAACAGACAAATTTGCTTGCCTTAAATGCCGCAATAGAAGCAGCAAGAGCAGGCATAGAAGGAAGAGGTTTTGCCATTGTAGCAGAGGAAGTTAGAAAGCTGGCGGAGAAGTCTAGGGATACAGTTAAAAATGTAAGAAATAGTGTAATTAAAGTTCAAAAAGCTTTTGAGAATTTGTCCAATAACAGTTCTGAGCTTCTGAAATTTATGGATAAAAATATTAATACTGAATTTGGGCATTTTGTAAATATGGGAAGTCAATATGATAAAGATGCGGATTTTGTTACAAAAATGTCAGAGGAGCTTGCAGCAATGGTAGAAGAAATAAATGCCACAATGGGCCAGGTAGGTGAATCTATACAAAGTATGGCTGGAATTTCTCAAAGCTCTTCAAATAAGCTTAATGAAATAAAAGAGAGCATCAGTGATTCGGTACAAATTATGAATAGAGTGTCAGGTGCCTCCAAAGTCCAGGTTTCAATGGCAGATGCATTAAATACTTTAGTAAGAAAATTTAAGATATAAGGAAGGATTCCGAAAGCTGCAAAGTTATGCTATAATATGAATATCAAAAATTACTAAGGAGAAACAGCTTTATGAAACGGAAGAACCGTTTAACGGCATATATCGCTATTATATTAATAGTCTTGTTAACTAGGGCTTCTGTTCCAACTGACAATATAAAGCTTGTAAATAAAACCGACAAACAAGCTAAGCTCATATTAACAAACGCTAATTCAATAAATAACAACATAATCGATAACAGAAAAGCACACATTGATTCCATAAGCTTTGTAAAAGTTAATTTATATGATGGCATAAAGCTTGCGGATCCTTATGTGATTATAATATTGTATTTGTATTTTCTGTTGTGCATACCACCTCCTTATATTGATAAAAGGTTAAGTAATATTAACTCCGTATATTTTAACGGGAGTAAATATAAGCGAAAGGCTGATTCCTTTTTGACAATATAATATTAGGAGGAATTGGCGTGAGATTTGAATATTTAATTATTATGGGTATATTTCTTGTATTCATCGTTGGAGGTATTTATTTAATAGCAATATCGGATAAAGCAAATAAAATCGATGATGGTGAAGCTGACAAAAGCAAAAAACTATAGACTTAAAGCCTGGAGGAAACTCCAGGCTGTTTTTATCATATCTAAAGGTCATATCAAGATTCCAGTGAGTACTTTCAATGATTCAGCTGAGGTTTGGCTTTGGAACTAATGCGTACAGCTGGATGGCTATAGATGACATTAAGGTACAAGAGCAGACCAATAGTATTTTTTCTGATGGAAGTTTAGAGTACGGTACAAATAGTGTAGCTGAAATATATGGTGCTTCAAGTGCAGCAATTGGTGGAACCGGATTCGCACCTGGAAAAAGTCCTTACTTAGGAAGTAAATGCTTCGGAATGGTTGGAAGCTCAGCGG
>JAEZDX010000455.1 GCA_023417975.1 Bacillota bacterium | reverse complement strand
TTCTAATATTCTACATTAAACGCCATATTTCTTCAACAAATGCAAGTAGTCTTATAGCATTAAAACATGACTTTAATTTCGTATATCTATGCCCGTCATCTAAACCATTACATATTTTACAACTTTGAAACAATTAGATGAATATTTTGATAATCCTCTAGTCTATAATTTAGACAGTAGCTATTTTTAACTTTTATTATGATTTTTTCTTCAGATCCATGAAAGGGGTATTTGCATTTATGAAAAAACTATTCTATACTTTAGCCATAGCATTGATTATATTGATTTCTATAACTTTATATCTCAATTCTCAGGCAGCAAAAAAAACATCATCTCAATCCAATAAACCCGGTATAGGAAATAACTCTACCGGTGGTCCAAACTCAAGTGAAACCAGTTTAGGCAATAAGAAGAAGATAATAGTCATAGATCCCGGTCATGGCGGTCCCGATGATGGATCTTCCAGTAAAAGCGGTACCCTTGAAAAGACTATTACATTAAAGGTAGCACTTAAGCTTGGTCCTATGCTCGAAGCTAAGGGTTATAAGGTTATTTACACGCGTAAGGATGATAATATCCAATGGATCAGTGAGAAAGAAGATCTTCTCAGAAGAGCAAAAATCGCAAATGATGCTAATGCTGATTTATTTATAAGCATTCATACAAATTCGACGGATCTGAAAAATATAACCGGAACCGAAACCTACTATCATCAAGGAAGCAGCGAAGGCAAAAAGTTTGCTCAATTAGTTCAGAATGAAGTGATTGAGCAAGTTAATACAAAGGATAGAGGTATTAAGACTGAAGATTTCTCAGTTCTGAGAAATGTAACTGCACCATCAATTCTTTTGGAGCTTGGTTATATTAGTACTCCCTCTGAGGAGGCAATTTTGAAAGATTCTCAATATCAGAGTAAATTTGCAGAAGGAATCACCAATGGTATTGTCAAATATTTAGAAGATTAGGTGCAATGATGAAATTTTGGAAAAGGATATTTATCTATTCTATGAGTCTCTTTTTAATAGTATTTAACAGCGCCAGTATTTTTATAGTCGAGAGCATCCATAAAAGAACTATAGACCGTACCATCAAGGTAACTCTGGATGAACATAAGAGCGTTGAATCCATTTTATACTTGAATTCAGATTCTCTTCAAAGTACGAGTAATTCTGCAGGAAGTCAATTAAAGGAATGGCTTGCCCTAGTTATAACCGGGTATGTGTCAGTTGACAGTGCTGACCCAAACCTTTTAGAAATATTTGACGATACGGATAATATACTTTTTTCAAATTCAAAGCTTATGTTAGGCAATACGCGGTCCGAAATTACAGAAGTAAAGGCAAATGAACGTCTCTTCATTATAAGGAAAATTGAAGATAGATATTATTTATTTATCAGTTCTGCTTTCAGCGTACAAGGGAACCCTTTAAAACTTGTACTTACAAAGGATATAAGTTTCATATATGGAGAAAGAATTCAAAATTATAAGTATTTTCTCATACTTGATGGATTTATATTTCTGATACTTGCACTAGGTATGTACTTAATTTCAAAAAAAGTTACACGGCCTATTGTGATTCTTAGTGAAGCATCTAAAGAAATTGCACAAGGAAATTACTCCAAGAGAGTTAAGGTTAAAAATAAAAAGGATGAGGTGGGATTGTTGGCTAAAAATTTCAATACTATGATTGAAGCTACTGAGGCTACTATTATGGAATTGCAAAATACAAATAATGCCAAGCAGAGATTTATTGACAGTCTTACCCACGAGTTAAAGACTCCTCTCACATCAATCATCGGTTATTCTGACTTATTGCTTAAAAGCAATGTAAGTGATGACATAAAATTTAAATCTTTAAATTATATTAATTCTGAAGCAAGAAGATTGGAAAAACTAAGTTTTACATTACTTAAGCTAATATTAATCAAACAGGAAGATATAGAATTTACGCCGGTGTCTGTAAAGGAGTGCCTAAGTACCGCCTGCAGCACCGTAAGCTATAAATTAGAAAACAAAAGTATAGAGTTAAAGCATAATATAAAAGATATAGATGTTTTAGGAGACAAACAGCTTATAATAGTTTTACTGATTAACATCCTAGACAATGCCATAAAAGCTTCACTATCTTCGTCTGTTATAGAAATTACAAGTTCCTCAGCCGAAGATAGCTGTGAGTATATTTTAAAGATAAGGGATTCAGGCTCCGGTATACCTAAGGAAGATTTGGACAAAATAAAAGAGCCTTTTTATATGGTTGATAAAGCAAGAGACCGAGCTGCCAGTGGTGTAGGACTGGGGTTGGCTATCTGTGATGAAATATGCAGAGTTCATAAAATTGACTTTGAGATTGACAGCAAGGAAGGTAAGGGTACGGAAGTTTTATTAAGGTTTAATAAGGAGACTATATACCATGAAGAACAGCTTTAAATTCATAATACTTTCAGTTATCTCACTATTATTATTTTCCGGCTGTACCACGAATATAAATTATTATGAGGACAAAGTATATTCCGAAAAAATTTTCAGTGATTATACTTCGAAAACCAGTATTAACGAAAATTCCGATATATTCACGAGAGACAAAGCTGTGGAGAAGGTTGTAAAGGTATTTGAAACTGGACTTAATATAAAAATTGACAGATCAAAGCTTTCAGAGTCTATAAAGCTGTACAAGGATCTTTATAACGAATCATTTAACTGGCAGATAAACTGGACAGATACTGTTGCCAAAGAGTCCTACTCAAGTACTGTAAATTCCGGTAATGGTGAAATAGTAAGCATCGATATTACTAAAATAGAGACTGTTGTTGGCGACAAAGGTACAGACGGCACTACCTCCAACAAACCTTCTGCCTCAGGAAAATACAGTAAAAAGCTGATTGACGCAACCTATCCTTTGCTTTCAGCATTGGGCATCGACATAAACAAATATGTCTATAGTATATATCCTGCATCAGATCTGGCAAGTGAATATTATAATCCTCAGCAGTTTGCATATATGTTTTATTCTAAAGATAAAGCTAACGCAAATGACTATTTTAATATAATAATTGATTCCTCAACCGAAAAAGTTATTTATTATTCAAATGATCCTAAAAATGCATATTTGAGAAAAGTATATGGAGGCATGCGATGAGAACTATCTTAGTAGTAGAAGATGACATAGCCATAAGAGATTTAATTACAATAAATCTTGAAATGGTAGGCTACAAAGTACTCAATGCCGGAGACGGGTTGTCTGCACAAAGAATAATAGAGAGGGAAAGTCTGGATCTAGTGTTATTAGATGTCATGCTTCCTAAGATGGATGGTTTTACACTTATAACTAACATAAGGGATAAAAAAGTTCCTGTTATTTTTGTTACTGCCAAGGAATCCGTTTTAGATAGGGTTAAGGGGTTAAGGCTTGGAGCAGATGATTATATTGTGAAACCCTTTGAAACCATGGAGCTTTTGGCAAGAATTGAAGTTGTTTTAAGACGCTATGGTACTGTTGAACCCATTGTTAAATTTAAACATGTTGAAATTAATACAGATCAGCGAATAGTTAAGATAGGTG
>JAEZDX010000446.1 GCA_023417975.1 Bacillota bacterium | reverse complement strand
TCCATCCAACTTTAATAATGCGTCGTAATTAAACTGAATGGCTGCAACAACAGGTACGATTCCTTCAAGAGCAGTTGCTATACGTTCAGAATTTATAATACTTTCTGTAACACCTTTTCTTAGCATTATAGCGGCATTAAATTCTTTAACAGCATATTTTTTATGTTCTGTGACTATTTGATACATCTTGTGCATCAAACCACCTGTGACCTGTTTTGGTTCTTCAATTATAGTTTCTAAACCGTATTTATTAAATAACTTTTCTATTTTTACATATGTTTCTGAATAGTACATGGTTCTACCTCACTAAAAGAATAATATTTAGTCCAAAAATTTTAAAACATACGTTAATAATAACAATAAATTTCCATATAATCAAACTAATGTTATGTAGTCTATTGAATTTTGAATAGAATAATTATTGAATTATGTGTTGTTGATTTATATACCTTCGGCCTCAACAGATATGCTGCCCCTGGTATCGTTAGTAGCTTTTACGGTATTTGCTTTCTCGTTTTGCCGTCTAAAAAGCTCCTCCGATAGAGTGTTAGCGGGGTCAAAGTTAACGTTCTTCAGTGTCAACTCTTGTTCTGACTCATCGCCAAAACCCTGCTCATCGGCTGCAAGTGTGTTGGTCTTATCTGGTAGACTTGAGTGTTTGTTAACAAAAGTTTCTAAGTCCGATTGCCTGATTTTACGGTGTTGTCCGATTTGCCTTACCTGTGGCGAACAAAAGCCTAATCGCTACAAACCCGACAACTGCCCAAAATGTGGTGCGTACCTTAAGTATGTCGAAGCTCCTGCTAAGGCTACAGTGATTAAATTACATAAGGCAGGCCTCAGCGTAAGTTATGCCTCAGCTGAGGTGTACAGCTATAATAGTTACGCTGTGCATACGGTCTAATTCGTTATGAAGTTCCGTACCTTGATAATGCTGAGACTAAGATTATGCTAAAACATAAACTAAAGGAACTTGATGCTTGGATAGACGAGGCTGTTTCGGACGGCTGGGTTGCCATATGCAATTTGGGAGTCCTACTATAATTAAAGGAGGTGTAATTTATGTACTGCTTACAGCTATGTAACCTCAAGTGGTATTACACAACAGCACTAGATGCGTGGAATGACAGGCATCTTGATGTACGCCGGAACTTCGGCAAATTGGACTTCGGTACTGGTACAATTACAGGCGTTAAAACTTACGATGAATTTGTACAACAACTTGAAGATGGTGCTGTGTTGCAGTATCACGCCTTGAAAGTGTATAAGGTAGTCGATTAAAATAAAGACCCAGAAGGCTAATAAAATCTTTCCGGGTCTTTCTTACATACTATAATGGCATATCCACGCACTCTAGTTCAACAACAACTGAAACAGGCACCCAGCTCTTTATGTTCTTTGTTTTCTCTTTTTCACCTGTCCGTTCAAAAACCGTATGCTTCACAAAGTGCCTAAAATTCAGTATTTCTACAAATCCTTGCGACGTAGTCCTAATACCGTCTCCACATGTGTTATGGCAGTAAGTTGATACTCGTACACGCAAATATTAATTTTGCAGAAAGATTCCCCCCTAACATAAATAAGGTGCAAAATAGGAAGTTTCAATCAATGTGATCTTTTAAATTCAATTTATTTTACAACATCTTCTTTAAAATAGCTTCAGTTTTATTTAAATTTTCTTTTTGATTTTCAACTTCCTTTATCTTTTTTTGAAGGAGTTCAACTTTGTTATCAATTGAAATTGAATCCACATAGTTTTTTTGAATCTCTTTAATTTCAGTTAAAGAGAAACCAACGGAATGAACTGTTTTTATCATCATTAGGTAGTCAATTATATCTTCAGAATAATTACGATAATTATTCAAATCTCTGTTAACAAATTTTTCAGGAATCAAATTTTGCTTTTCGTAAAATCTAATTGTTGAAATACTTAATCCTGTTTTTTTTGATACTTCGTTTATTCTCATAATACCTCACAAATTATCCTTGACTCTGAACTATACTTTATAGTTTATATTATATTTAAAGAATTCAGCAGTCAATATCAATTAGCAAAAGGAGTGGATTAGTATGAATAATACAGATAAAGAAACAAGAACGGTTGTTTTAGGTGGCGGTGGAATAACAGGGATTGCTTGGGAAATCGGAGTACTGACTGGTTTATTAAATCAAGGAATTAATCTTGCAGCTGCGGACATGATAATTGGAACTTCAGCCGGTTCATTTGTTGGTGCTGCGTTAGCAAGCGGATACGATATGAATGACTATTATAATTCTCAACTAACTAATAATAATACAGAACCACAAATATCGGCAACCTATGAAATCATGCAACTTTGGCAAAAAGCTTTTTCACTCGGAGGCGGGGATGTAATTGAAATAGGCAAGAATTTTGGAGAAATTGCTAAAAAACATCCACCTAAAGTAAGTCTTGAAGAAAGAATTTCAGTTGTTAAATCAAGGTTAGTTACAAGGGATTGGTCACCAAACTTAAGAATAACTGCTATTGATGCTGAGACAGGAAACCTTAATTATTTCGATAATAATTCTGGAATAACTATCGAACAAGCTGTCTTAGCCAGCGGAGCGGTACCTGGGGTATGGCCATATGTATCATTTTTAGGAAAGGATTGGGTTGATGGGGGAATGATATCTTCTGCAAATGCTTATCTTGCTAAGGATTATAAAAAGATAGTCATTATAGCTCCTCTGACCCAAAAGTATGGATCCGTTCCTAATGTATTTGATGATGCTTTAGAATTGCAAAAAAAATCAGAAGTTTTTCTTGTAACGCCTGATGAATACAGCATGCAAGCTATAGGGAAAAATATCTATGATGCAAGCCGAACTAAAATTTGTGCAGAAGTTGGTTTCGAACAAGGTGTCAAATCTGCTCCTTTAATTAAGAAAATATGGATTTGAGTTTATGTATTGTGAAGGCAAAGATTCGTTTTCCTTTATCAATATAAATAAATACGCAAAACCTTAACCTTAACCCAAATATCCCTAATTCTGCGTATAAGTTAGCCTCCCTAAAGCAAAATCCCCCAAACCTATAAGTCTGAGGAAACATAAGTGGAAACAACTTCAACTATTAATTTATACATGCCCAAAAATCGTTGAAGATTCGATATTTTTGGCATGCATAAATTTAGTTTCCGTAATGTTTCCCTATTAAACACACTTCAATATTTACTTATAAACCTTCAAACCCTTTGCTTTCAGCCTATTTCTTAACTATCCTTACCACCGTCTCCACATGGCCCGAGAGGATAGCAAGTAGGTAAAATGGCAACTCTCGTATATGGAAACATATCCACTTATTTCTTTTTGTTTGTGGGAATATGTCAACCTTATATTACTTATTTATCAAAGAGGACTGTTTTAAAATTCCTTACCCATCTCCTGAATAAGCCACTCAGCGTTTTCACGCCAATCTACTTTCATTCCATCTTTGTTTTTCCATATAGCCTCAGGCCCTGTGGTTCTATCTAAATCTATACCAAATTTTCCATTTTCAGATTGCAAAACCTGTGCAGTACGATTTTTACCACATTGATAACACTCATTGATATTATCTGATTCTAAAATAACTGCACAAAAGTTCTCCATAGAACGAACCTTTAATACTACAGATAGCTTATTTCCGAAAATCTCATCATCAATATTATTGTGTTTGTTCACAATAACATACCTCTTGTTGGTGATTTTCTTTAATTCCTTAGCATATAGTAAAGATAGGACTTTTTCTGGTTTTAGAATATCATTTCCTTCAACTAAGCAAAATACAACATTCTTATCCTTAACCTCATAAACATATATTCCATCAGCCAGTCTTTTTGATTGACTCAAAATTTCATCAACACCACCAACGGGTATCTCTAGCTGATAATTCTTGTTAGGAGTTTTCGATTGGTTATGGCTAGGATCTTGAGCTGCATAACCATCATCTAGAGATGTATCATAAACATATATGCCTCCTGGTGAATTTAACTCAGTGGTTTCTTTTATAATATTGAACGGTTTTAGTTCTTTGCCATTTGGATTAAAACCATAAACATACGAATGTGGATTTGCGACTGTCCCATCGCCACCCATTGTAACAAAATTATAGCAACCATTTTCTATTGCTCTGACTTTATTATATTTATACCACTTATTATAAACAACATTACCACCGGTGCTGTTAATAATAACATCAATACCTTTCAATCCATACATCCTGCTAAATAATGAATGATTACTGTCATAGCAGATAGTCATTCCTATCCTATAGCCTTTATATAAGATAGGCTCAAACATCGACTTGGAAAGTTCACGATAGTCTTCTAATTCAAAAGCAGAATATGCAGTCATAGTATGCTTAATATACAAAGCATTAGCTGTTTCAGTTTCACTTGCAAAGGCATTAGCAAAAACACTAAAAATAGTGCCATACTTATCTTCACTGCTTACAATCACAGCTTTTCCAATTTCTTCACTAAAATCAAGACAAGCTTTAAAAATATTAGTTACATCCTCTTCAATACATATATCTGCATTTGTTAATAATGAATAGAAGGGGCAATAACAAAACTCTGGTAAAACAAAAATATCAAAATCAGATTTCTTCACAGCTTCAAGGGCATTTGTAAGATAAGATTTGTGCTTACGTTCATCAGTCTGCAGATATAACCCTACTTTCAAACCACTATTTCTCTGATTCTTAGTATTCTCCTTAATTTCTGATTTTATATTCAGTAGCTTTTTCAAACTCTCCTCTGCTCCTGCGGCTTCAAAGTCTGTCTGTCCATGCATTATTCTAACTAACTTATATTCATGTTTGCTGGCTTCGATATCTCTTACGCTATCATAATATGCTCTTATTTCATCTCGATTAACTGGCTGTCCATCTTTTGCATTTATATCATTACATGCCTGTATCCATAGTTGTCTATCAAAGTACACAGGAATATCTGGATAAGCCAACAATGATACTTTTCTTGCCTCTGAAAAATGCTGCCTTTCATCATATTCAATAATCAATTTTTCACTTTCACAAACGAAGTCACATCTTAATTGAACATTCCTCTTTGCAAATGCTTTATCCCTTCTATATTCAGATAGCGATTTATATAAATTTTCATAATCTCCTTCGATTATATCTGGTGTCTTCAACCAAGGGAATGTTTTTTCACATACAATATCTCCATTAAACATTCTATTAAGTAGCAGTTGCAATGCATTTTTTTGCTCTACAACAGCTTTTGATGGAATTTTAATCGCATTATTTGATACTTGTTTTTCAGCCTGAGGTAACTTTGATTGTACTGTTTCAACCTTCTTTTCAGCTTTCGGTTTCGATTGTTTTTTCTTTATAACTGTTTTTGTATCTAAATGTTCTGATATACCTGTATAAAACATCTCGAATCCTAGTCTTTCAAAAAAACGTACCGTCTCCATACCACCACCGAAATCATTTTTGCTGATTTCCTTTCCATATGCCACCTTATATGCCATTCCCCGAATATGCTTAGCAGGTAGCTTCTTGCCATTATATATAAGAAATGTAGACTTTGGGGTTGGATACTCTGGGTTCTCAGCATGGAAAACTTCAATTGCTTTTGTGACATCTTCCCTTGTAATATCCAGCCAGTTGATTTTTGCCATTTCCACCTCTCCATTTCATTCTTCTAAATTTGCTATTTATAACTCACATCATCATTCAATATCTCCCACCAAGCGAATATATCCATCCCTTAGTCCTCATAATCATCTTCTGTTATCAACACTGCCGGAACATACTCACATTCAGGAACCATGCGTTTTATGATTTGAAAACATTCCTTAAACTCATCCCCTGGCAGAAAGAATGTCTCCTTGAATTTAGTTTTATCAGAATATGTAATAACGAATTCTATCCCACCTATATCTGTGCAGAACATATCTGTGTCATGATTTACAATTACAGGCATGCCCTCAACCAAATCAGCGTATAGTTTTTTAAATACTGGACTGTCAGTTTTGTAAGACCACTTCCTTGAAGGATTTATTTCTGTTTCAAACATAGGATGATATTCGTATGCTATGCTCTCCTCTGTTACTGTAATCTTGTCAGAGTAAGCCTCGTCCGCACAGCAATATCCTGACGCACCCTTGATTACTATTTTGGAAATTTCAATCATAATCAACACTACCTTTACTTATTATTCTTTGCAACCCACTTTTCTTTTATTTCCTCAATCTTCTTTATATAAGTATCATACTTATAGGCATATGTTGATATCTGCCACTATGATGCACACCCGTTCTTCACTCATTATTACATCATTTTATTAGGATTTACTTTTTCCTTTTGTTACCACCGCAAGTGCAGTACCTACAACAAAAACAGCCACACCTGTTACTGTTTTTCCAACATCTTTAATTCGTTTAACTTGTTCATTTCTGCAATTTTCACAATATTTATGTTTATATCCATCTGTGAGAGGTCTTTGACATTTCTTATTCTTACACTTCCTAAGCTCCATCATATTCTCCTCCTAAAACTTTTTGTTCTTCATTAAACGGTAATGCCTGAATTTTCTTTTCAATATCCGGCAGAGTCTTCGACCAATAATACTCTGGTGATGGATCTATCAAATCCAATCGTTCTACCAATCCCTTGGTTTCAAGATATGTCTTTTGTATATACCCTGCATAATACTGAAGGCTTAGACGTGCCGCCTCAGTTTCTCCCATTTCCTGATAAGCAATCGCCTGCGATAAAGAAACCATATTTACTGCACATAGACTTTCTCGAATTTCATTCATTCTCGAATTTACTTTTTCTGGATCAGCACCAGCGATAAGTTTTCCCCAGAATGATTCCGGCTGGTTTTTAATAAAAGTCAGATTAGCATTTTGACTTTGCATTAAAAGATTTCTGCTGTCTTCCGCATCGGAAGCAATCCGCAATAAAGCCAATGCTTTTAGTTCTGGATTTTTTATTGTCATTGCTTGCAATAATTTCTGTTGGCAACTATATGCTGTAGCCAATTTATCATATTCTTGTCCTTGTCGAACTTCTTCAACTGCAACCTGTATAAGTTGAATCTGCTCCGCTATTTGAGCCATCTGCATTTGAGTTGCATAATTCGTCATGGCCTGAGATATTTCTGGTGTAACCTTTACGCTCTTTAGTGAAATTGTAGATACTATTTTTTTAGTTTTCGGATTCACAAGGTTTGCCATTAAGGAGCCATCTTTTTTTGTCATCAACTTTAGAACCCCTTGAGCTATTTTAGATTTCTGCGCATCAGTCAAAACAGCCTGAAATGTTTCATCTGGGATACTCGCTTTTACTGCATTTATAAACGCTGGTGCAGAATATAGCATCTTTTCAATTTTACTTAACGTGACCTTTGCACTTTTAATCAAAGGTTTCGCAACTTCGGGTACAGAAGAAAAATATCCATCTACATCAGCACAATAGTCTGAAGTATCAATTATCTCAATATCATCTGGAGAAATATAAATTATGTCATCCATATGCATACCTACCTTTTATACTGTATTCTATAATACAGCTTGTAAATTTTGCGAATCGTCATTTATAATAATATCTTCAAAAGTTCTGCCTTCAAAAGTTTTCTACGTTCATTCATAAATGTAAGAAAATTAGCATAACTGTACTCCATTTGTGGAAGGAAGTTAATTGTTCTATACTGAATTTTTTCATTGTCAGTCTTGTACTGATCAGCAAACCATTTGTCAAAATCTGTATTTAACTTTTCTTCATTCAGCAGTGCCGCCAAAAGTTGCAAGTTGCTGATGTCATTTACCATATCGATGTACTCGTCTAGTTTATCTTCCGACACGCCCATTTTACGAAGGTATGGTTTCTTAAATTTGCTCTTAGGATACATATGATCTTCATGGAATTTATTACTGAAATCCAATGAAGGGTACAAAAGCATAAGGGTTGATAGTGTTTCCCTTGCACCGTATTTTAATTTCAGCAAGTATTCATCAATATCATCTTCCGTGAACTGAATGGACTTATTTGTACCTTTGAACTTATCAATAATGTCATTAATTGGGAAGCCATTGGATACACTGTTCTTTAAAATTTCACGGATAGGTCTGATTACATTATCTGGCTGCCCACTGAATATTTTCTTCAACAATGCCCGAATGAGCCACTTCTTAATTTTTGCACGGTTATCCTTTGTAGTACTTGAATCCACAAAATTATCTGGCATTCCTATTTTGAGCAGATAGAATGCAATAGGAATAAGGGCATTATTAGAGCTCAATGTTTCGCCGGAATAACCAAATGACGATACTAGGTTAACCGACTGCTTGATTGCCTTTTTGATGTTATCCCAATTAGCCTCGATCTTCATCATGTTAGGTTTATTGAAATTATCAACTTTAAATGCTATGTCCGAGAAATCTGTAAGCACAAGAGCCGTTTTCAAAACAAAATCCTTATTAATTCTGAAACCACCACCAATTGAATTTACTTCATCAACAAACTCTGTAATTTCTTCTCTTGCATCGTGGGTTTGCCATTGTGCAGATGCAATCGAAAGTAGAAGATCTGAATATGTTAGTACTGTACCACCACTATTTACACGGATAAAGATATTCAATACCTTGTCCAGTTCGGTAGATTTTTCCTTGTAATAACTCAGGGTAAGAGATGTATGAATCACTTTATGTAGTTGTGAAAGAGTGTTTGTAGCAAACTTGGCCTGCTCCCTCGAATATTGATGGGCTTCGGAATAGCTAATGTTATCTGTCACATAAGTGGCCACATCTCCCAAGTCTTGCATATCTAGAATATTACCAATTTCAAACCAGTATTCATCATTTGTGTTTTTTACATCATTACATATCAAAAATTGGAAATCATATTTATTACTGCTATCCTTTGCCCTTGAAAGCAAATTCAAATATAACTTTCTAACAGGGTAGGCATTATCATTTTTCTTCTGTTTGTATTTCTGTCTATATGCGTAAGAACCCTTTAACCCAATATAAATTGAAGTCAAACGTTGCTGTCCATCAAGAACAGCCGTCACACCATCTGCTCCCTTGAGGTCTGCTTTTTTGTTATGAATTGATGTTTTTTCATGGTAATTTTTCAGAAATTCATAAAAATCATAATCACCAAGTTTATCTTTACTAATTTCCCAGAAAAGAAATGCCCCAATTGGGTAATCTTGCATCAAGCTATCAAAGAGAGTTTCAATTTGTGTAGTATCCCACACATATTCTCGTTGAATCGAAGGTAGTATATATTTGTTGTTAGAAATATCTCTCATAACCTCCGCTATGGTTAATGGTGTTTCGTAAGCCATTTTTATTCCTCCATCTCATTATTTTTATCCCGTTTCACATAAGTCAGTACTATATCATAGCCAAGGGCCTCCATTATATGCACAAATGTGTTGTTTACCATACCATACTGTTTTTTGGTGATACGATTCACATAGGATTTCGTAGTATTTATGTATTCCGCTATTTTTTTACCTGTATGGTTAAACTCTCTATACACTTAACTTTAACATCGAGTTCTATGTTATTTTTGATTATGTTATACCCCTCTGCTTGTTTAATATCGACTTATTTCACAAATCAGATAACTAATTGTACTACAAATTTTGGTAATTTTCAATTATTCCAAAATTAGACAAACAAATTTTGCAACAAAAAACACCTTATATTTCTGTAAGGTGCTAACTAAGCACAAAGGGTGTTTTCAAGTTTTTCGCTTCGAAGATATTCTGCTCTATCAATTGTGCACTTTTAAGCTGTGTTTTTAGTTTTAAAACTGATACGCAGCTATAAACAAGTAATGCAATTATTCCTAAGGCCCAAAG
>JAEZDX010000432.1 GCA_023417975.1 Bacillota bacterium | reverse complement strand
TTATTACCGAAACCTCTGAGGTTTGACGTAATCTTCTCAGAACCTCCATACCGTTTAATGAAGGGAGCATCACATCGAGTATTACAAGATCAAACACTCCGGATTGAGCTTTTTCCAATCCGCTTCTCCCATCAAAAGCTTGGTCTACTACATATCCTTCATATTTTAATTCCAATTCAATGAACCTTGAAATTTTTATTTCATCCTCAATTATTAATATTTTTTCACCAGACATAGGAAACCTCCATTCATGGACAAAAGCATACAAAGCATGTAGATATTATACTTATAGCTTAAGCATACTCTCACCAAATTAAAACATATTTAACGAATGATTAAAATTACATTAGAAATAAATTGTTTGCTCTATATAGTATATAAAGTAAATATCTAATCATCTTGAGCAGTCTCATAAATCCCTGAAGATTGGATATTTTTGCTCGGAACAATGTGAGACTTTTATTATGTTCTATATAGATTATATCAAAATAATAAAAAATAGGTAAAGGAAAGAGTTTATTTTAAGAAGTCATTCAGAAGCGATTGTTATTAAGTATATTGGAAAAAATTTAACTAATAATAATACTATATAAAGTAAATATCTAATAACATTAAGAGGTTCCATAAATCCTTGAAAATCGGGAACTTTGCTATAGTCTAGTATGAAGATAGTTATTACTTTATATATAGTGAAAATTTTTATATGGAGGTACATAAGATGAGAGATAATTTTCCCGGAATGAATTTCCCAAAAGCGTTTCCGCCGCAAAAGCAAAATAAACAGCCCGGACTAGAGAAGAATATGACACCGAGGCCCATATTTGAAGATCCTGATTATGGAGCTGGTGGAGGAAGACTGGCAGGGAAGACGGCACTTATAAGCGGAGGAGACAGCGGTATTGGAAGAGCTGTTGCAATTGCCTTTGCAAAAGAAGGTGCAGATATAGGTATAATGTATTTAAATGAAAAAGAAGATGCAGAGGAAACAAAGAATTTAATTGATAAAATAGGCCGGAAATGTTTTCTAATAGCAGGAGATGCCGGAGATGAGAATTTCTGCATTCAGGCTGTAAATAAAACTGTAAGTGAATTAGGTAAAATTGATATATTGGTCAATAATGCTGCCGAGCAGCACCCTCAAACAAGACTAGAGGACATAACGAGTCAGCAATTGGAAAGAACCTTTAAAACAAATGTTTTCTCAGCCTTTTATTTAACTAAAGCAGCGCTGCCTAAGCTTAAAGCCGGAAGCTGCATTATTAACACTACATCCATCACAGCTTATAAGGGGAGTCAGGATTTACTTGACTATTCTGCTACCAAAGGAGCACTAACCTCATTTACAAGGTCTCTTTCCACAAATCTTGCTCAAAGCAATATAAGAGTTAATGCAGTAGCACCGGGGCCAATATGGACACCTTTAATTCCTGCCTCCTTTAATGAAACGGATACTGCAAAGTTTGGCAGCGACACACCAATGGCAAGAGCAGGTCAGCCCGTAGAACTGGCAGCAGCATATGTGTTTTTAGCTTCCAATGATGCATCGTACATTACTGGCCAGACTATTCATGTGAATGGTGGAGTCATAATAAACGGTTGAAGTCATCTTCGTGGATAGCTTTTATTAGGCATAATTTTGCCGGCAGCACTAGAGTTTAAATGCATTACTTAGGAAAATAATCGAAGATACGCCATGTTCTACCTTTAGAAATTGGTGTATAATTTATTTTATAGGTGTGGAAACTTATAGGTTAAATTTCTGCAGCTGTAACACACTAAAATGGAGGTAATGCTATGGATTATTTATGGAGTTTAAAGGAACTATACTCATCCTTTGATGGTGAAGATTTTAAAAAGGATATGGCGGCATTTGACGGCTATATTGAAGAATATAAGAGTTGGGTTGATGAAATAACTGTAAATTATGAAGATATCTTAAAGAAGCTTGAAGCTTATATAGACATTGAGAGCAGAGGTGTAACGCTGCTTTCAAAGCTTATTGATTTCGCAGAGCTTACAGTAAATGTGGACACGAAAAATGACAAGGCACTGAAAAACCTTGAAATTCTTCAAGTAAAGGCTGCATCAACAGCTGAACATAATTCAAAGCTTCAACGTTGGATTGGAGAAATTTCCGATATTGATGCAATAATAGAGAGCTCGTCCAAGCTTAAAGAACACAGTTTTCAAATAAAGGAGATAGTTGATAAGAGCAAATATCTTTTGAGTAACAGTGAAGAAGCGGTTATAGCTAAAATGAGAAATACAGGCTCAAATTCCTGGGCTAAACTTAAAGACTTATTAGCTTCAACACTTAAAGTAGATATTGAACTGGACGGCGAGAAGAAGCAATTACCGCTTACAGTTATAAGAAACATGGCTTATGAGAGCGACAGAGAATTAAGAAAGAAGGCCTATGAAGCAGAGTTAGCGTCCTATTACAAAATAGAGGATTCCGTTGCAGCCTGCCTGAATGGTATTAAGGGTGAGGTTATAACAGTAAGCGACATGAGAGGCTTTGAATCACCGCTTCAGGAGACACTTGTAAAATCGAGAATGGATGAAGAAACTCTTGAGGCAATGCTTACTGCAATGAAGGAAAGCTTTCCGGCATTCAGAAGATATTACAGAAAGAAAGGAGAACTTCTCGGAAGTAAGAAAGGACTGCCTTTCTTTGACCTGTTTGCTCCTGTAGGCGAAACTGATAAGAAATTTACCTATGAGGAAGGTCAAAAATTTGTAGTTGATAACTTCAGAACCTTCAGCGATAATCTTGCAGATTTTGCTCAGAAGGCAATAGATAACAGTTGGATTGACGTAAAGCCCAGAGATGGTAAAGTTGCAGGTGCTTTTTGTCAAAATATTCATGCCATAGGAGAAAGCAGAATTATGCTTAACTACGGGGATACCTTCAGCGATGTAGTAACTATGGCTCACGAACTCGGTCATGGATTCCATGGAGAATGCCTGTTAAAAGAAAGTATATTAAACAGTGACTATCCTATGCCAATCGCAGAAACTGCTTCTACCTTCTGTGAAACAATAGTAAAAAAGGCTGCAGTTAAGAATGCAAGCAAAGAAGAAGCCTTTTCCATATTGGAAACGGAAGTTGGCGATTGCGGCCAGGTAATAGTTGATATTTACAGCAGATTTTTATTTGAAAGCGAAGTCTTCAAGAGAAGAAAAGAAAGTTCGCTTAATGCAAGGGAGCTTAATGAGATAATGCTATGGGCTCAAAAGGAAGCCTACGGAGATGGTTTGGATGCGGAATATCTACATCCGTATATGTGGATCCCTAAGCCTCATTATTATTATGCTTCCTATAATTTCTATAATTTCCCCTATGCTTTCGGATTACTCTTCGCTAAAGGTCTATATGCAGAATACATTAAGAGAGGGAAAGAATTTGCAAAGGACTACGAGAAGCTTTTGAGTGTAACAGGCAAAAATAAAATTGCGGATATTACCAAGCTTATGGGAATTGACGTACACAGTGTGGATTTTTGGAGAAGCTCCTTAAAGACTATAGAAGAAGATATAAACAAGTTCATTGAACTAAGTGATGAAAGATTAAATAAATAATTATAGAGAAACCGTAAAAAAGGGTTGGCGTAATTGTTTTATAGCTATTACGGCAGCCCTTTTTCTTTTAATTAACAGAATTATACAAGAAGTTTGGAAAATACGTTGGTTAATCCCAAATCGCCTATGCGCTTTTTTATTATATTATTATCAGTAGTGTATAGCCCCTTCTCTTTCATTCTTTCAAAATATTCAGCCCCTGAGAACGTATGTCTGACCTTTTTACCCTCCGGAGTATTCAATCTGTAGTTGGAATAATATATTATATCACCGATAGCTGTTTCATGAGGAAGCAGGAGCAAAGGCATGTCTAAAGCATATCTTACAGCATTATGACCGGCAAGGCTTCCGGTGGCTATTGCTTCCGTATGACCTATAAAGAAACCGGATTTTTCCCCGGCACAAAACAGATTATCCAAGCCAATAACCTTCATATCGTCTGTTCTCGGTGTAGAAGATAAATATCTGATAGAATTACCTTTGCCCCCGGAGTAAGGGTCCATAAATCGGGCATTTTCAAGGCCTGGAAGCTTTCTTAATTTATCTACGGGATAGAAAGGAGTCATAAGCTTAATATGGCCGGTATCAAGC
>JAEZDX010000425.1 GCA_023417975.1 Bacillota bacterium | reverse complement strand
GTATGAAGGTGACCTGCGCAGGTTATTTTCTGAAAATGGTTATTCGGTAAAAAGAATCAAGGAATATATAATTAACAATAAAAAGAATTTTCCTTACTTAGGCGGTAATAAAATAATGAATTACTGGCTATACGTTATGGAACAATATACGGATTTGAAATTTGTAGACAGGGAAAATATAACTGTAGCTCCCGATACACACATTATTCAAGCAAGTGAAAAGCTCGGAGTTATTACTAAGCAGGAAATGGAATTATCGAAGGTTCAAGAAATTGTAGCTAATAGATGGGCAGAATTATTAAAAGGCACTAAGCTTTGTCCAATAGACATTCATACGCCGTTATGGCTGTGGAATAGAGGTAAATAATTGCTTGGGTTGTGGGCATATATTATAATAATAACATGGAGATAAAAACACAGTTTCGGTTGGTAGTCCGGACCTATAAATTAAATATATAG
Source organism: Bacillota bacterium (assembly GCA_023417975.1). Classification (GTDB taxonomy): domain Bacteria; phylum Bacillota; class Clostridia; order Clostridiales; family Clostridiaceae; genus JAEZDX01. The sequence continues at coordinate 6,866 of JAEZDX010000425.1, read as the reverse complement.
CAGTAACCTGCCCTCCTGGGGTTGTCCGTTCTCCGGTAACATTTTTAAAACAGGAGGAAATTATTATGAATACAAGTGTAAAATTGACAGTATTTTTTGAGGCACCCTTTTGGGTAGGAATTTTTGAAAAAAATGAAGAAAATTCTCTAAGTATTTGCAGGGTAGTATTTGGAGAAGAACCAAAGGATTATGAGGTTTATGAATTTGTTTTAAAGGAATATAACAACCTTAAATTTAGTATTCCTATAGCAGCATATGAAAGTGAAATAAACAAAATTAATCCTAAAAGACTTCAAAGAAAAATAAAAAAAGAAGCCCAAGACTTAGGAATAGGAACAAAAGCTCAGCTTGCAATGAAGCAGCAGCAGGAGGCAAATAAAACAAATAGACCAGCTAACTTAAAAGAAGAGAGAGAAAAGGAAAAAGAAAGACTATTTGAATTAAAACAGCAAAAAAAGAAGGAAAAGCATAGAGGCCATTGATAGTAATTAAATATAGTATGATAGCTTAAGCTTTTACGGAGGTAATGATGAGAGTTTTGATAGGGCAGCCTGTTCATGAAGAAGGAGTACACCGGCTTTTGAAGGACATAAAAGCTAATGGAGCAGTTGATATAATAATATATCCCGAAGGATATCTTTCAAATGAAAAAGCATTGGAAGACGCTTGCGCCATTGCAAAAGAAAATAATGTAATGATAATTACAGCTTATCGAAAAGATAATAAGGACAGAGCGGTAATAATAAATAGCGCCGGTGAGAAAATCCTTGAAAGGGCTAAAACTTCAGCGGATGAAGGTGCAGAACTAAATGAGCCGTTATACGTTAACTTCCAGGGTATGAACATTGGATATTTGCTCTGTATGGAAATACTAAAGGGCATGCGCGATCTAAAAAGGGCGGGCGTACATTTTGATTTTATTGCACACCCTATCGGAGTTGGAATGTTTAGTGACGAGCAATTTGATATGTGGATAAAGGAAGCCAAAGACATTGCCAAAACATATAATACCGTTATAATAGGTGCAAGCCATGCGGACGGCTCTTATAGGGACTGCGGAGTATCTATTCCTATTTCCTATTGTATAAATAGTGATGGTCAGCCTATATACATTTCAAAATCGGATATAAGAACACGAATTGTAAATCTGGACACAAAAGAGTGCATTGTTGTATAAACCTAATTCTAAGGCGCAGTTTTCAAATATTATTTACAATAATATTATTCCATGACAATATGTTGTCATGGAAGGTGTGTTATATTTTACTTAAAGTTTTTTAACTAAAATATAGCTTACCGTCTATAGGATTAAGCAGAAAGCAGGAATATTATGAAATTTGAGTGGAAGAAGCAAGAAAAAGCTTTATATTTACCGAAGGAGCAGCCGGAACTAATAACAGTACCAAAACAAAAATTCTTTATGATAAAGGGAAAGGGAAACCCAAATGATGAGGAGTTTTCTGAGAAAATAGGGGTGTTGTATTCCTTGGCTTATGCTGTGCGGATGATGCCTAAGCAAGGATACACACCTGAAGGCTATTTTGAATATACTGTGTACCCGTTGGAGGGGCTATGGGACTTAACTGAGGAAGGGCGAAAGGCACATACGTTAATTAAGGATGAATTGGTATACACAATAATGATCCGTCAGCCTGATTTTGTGACTCAGGAGATTGCTGATAGAGCTTTTGAAAGTGTAAGAAAGAAAAAACCGCACCCTTTATTGGAGGAGGTAACCTTTGAATCAATGGAAGACGGATTATCTGTTCAAATGCTTCATGTTGGCTCCTATGATGATGAACCGCAAAGCTTTGAACAGATGAAAAGCTTCATAGAAGAAAACAAGCTTGAAATAACAACTTTGGTACATAGAGAAATTTATATTTCTGATGCTAGAAAAACCGAAAAATCCAAATTAAAGACAGTTTTAAGATACAGGGTTAACTATAAATAATAAAACTCGGAACATATAAAGGACAAAGCTGGAGAGGGGCCGGAATATGAACATGAGAAGATTAATCGAATTACAAACTGGTAATGAATGGATTGGATGTTTAGATGATAAAGCACTTAATATTGAAACTGTTAAAAATGGTAAATCAAGGATAAGTAAGAAGGAGTATGAGACACATATTGAAGCAGCAACACAGTTTGAAAAAAAGGTATGGGAACAACTTAAAAAAGGATATGTGTTGACTCATGCTAAAAGTAATATTGGAGAGCCAATATTACATTATTTTGTTGGAAGCGGTTATACCGGATGTCAGTTAGTGCTTGATATTGATAATGTTATAGTGACAAACAAAAATGGAGATAGAAATAATGCAGTAAAGGATAATCTAGTATTTATTTCACAAGATGGAGCTTTAATGGATACCATTCAACTACCTAGAAATCTTCCATGGGACATTTCTTATGTAAATTCTTATAATTCAATTTTTATAGATTTGGATCATATTATTTACAAGTATGATTTTCATAAACGAGAGTTTCAGCAATTAACAGGCCAATGTGAAGAACCGGCAAGTTTTATACTTTCTAGCGGTGATATTGTGGCATATTGTACGCATCCAAATATAATCGTTATGGATGTGAAAACTGATAAAGTCATTTTATCAGCAACCATTGAATGTGAGAAGTATAGCGGACACTCATGCCAATTGACGGCAGCGCTCTCAGAAGATGGACATATATTGGCACTCTGTAATAAGGTTGGCGAAATACAATTAATTGATGTACCTACAGGAGACATTATTTACACTATTACTGCAAAGCTAGGACTAGTCAAGAAGATGAAATTTGCTTCTTTCGACAATATTCTAGTTGCTTTAGAGCAATATGAAAGTTGGGGAGTAAGATTCTTTGATTTAAAGAAGAAGGAAGAAATTATAACACCATTTGTTGAAGGAACTCTAGCAGCAAGAGGAGGAATAATTGATACCTTCTGTTTCAATCGTAAACAAGATAAATTTGCTGTTTTAAATAGAAAAGAGATACATATATACGACTTTAGGAAGAAAAGCCTCTTGCATAGCTTTAAAGCTGAGCACATGGTGAAAACCGGGGAGATTTCTTTTGTAGGCGATAAACTGGGGGTTCGTACTGATTATGGTTGTTTAAGTCTTTATGAGGTATAGCTTTAGATATGTTAAAACAAGTAAAAGTATTAATATAAGCATACTCATCTGGATGGGTCCAAGAGATAAACGACGGATGTTTTTTGCTAGTAATTATTTTTGGCATAATGGCTTAGCAAGCAATTCTGTCGTTTTTCCTCATTCACTCTTTTTATTTGTTCATTAATGATTTTTGCGGCATTAGGCGAAGTATAGACTTCAAGTTTGGAATCAATAAGCTTAAGATTTTCGGTAAGAGCATTTATTTGGTTTATAATTTCATTTCGATGTTCCATGAATAATTTCTTTCGGGCATCTATAGAAACAGCACCTTCCATAGAAAAATCAATGTATTTCTTTATGTTTTTAATCTGCATTCCTGTATTCTTTAGGCAGCAAATAGTCTTAATCTGACTTATATCTGATTCAGTAAACACTCTGATTCCTGACTTATTTCTTGAGACAAAGGGCAGCAGGCCTTCTTTGTCATAGAAACGTAATGTAAATATTGAAAGCCCAGTTATTTCCGACACATCCTTTATTGTATAAGTCATTATTAAAATCCCCCTAGAATTTATTTAGCAGCTATTTAAAAATTATTTTAAAAAAGCTTGACCTAGATATAACTCTAGGTTCTATTATGAGTATAAATCAGAAGAGATTAATTTTCAAGAGATTAATATTCAGGGGGTAATAGATATGTCAAAAACAGTTTTAGTAACAGGCGGAACAGGCTTTGTAGGTGCGCATATCATTTTTCAATTATTACAAAAAGGTTATAATGTAAAAACCACACTTCGCTCTATAAGTGCTAAAGACAAAGTCATATATACACTAGAAGCTAACGGTATAACTAACTTTGATAACCTTGCATTCGTTGAAGCAGATTTATCAAAAGATGATAATTGGGACGCAGCCATGGAAGACTGTGACTATGTATTAAGCGTGGCATCACCTGTCTTTATGAATATACCAAAGGATGAGAATGAAGCGATGCAGCCTGCTATAAATGGAATAATTCGTATACTTAAAGCCGCTCGAAATGCAAGTATAAAGCGTGTTGTCATGACTTCTAATTTTGGTGCAATTGGATTTAGCAATAAAAATCCCAATACAATTACAACAGAGGCAGATTGGACGGATCCCAAGGAAAAAGGGTTGTCGGTTTACGAGAAATCAAAATTATTGGCCGAAAGTGCCGCTTGGGATTTTATTAAGAAAGAAGGAGCCGGTTTAGAATTTGTCACCATCAATCCTGTAGCTATTTTGGGACCTGCTTTAAGTGATCACATCTCAGGTAGTTTTGGGATTCTGCAGCATTTAATAGATGGCTCTATGAAGAGAGTTCCCAACATTCCTTTAAATGTTGTTGATGTACGGGACGTTGCAGATTTGCATATTCGCGCAATGACAAATCCTCATGCAAATGGTCAGCGATTTTTAGCATCGGAAGACGGTCAGATATCCATGCCGGAAATTGCAGCATTGCTAAGAAATAAGAAACCGGATGTTGCAAAAAAGGTTTCTACAAAAACAATACCTAATGAATTTATTAATTTAGCAGCTTTATTTAATAAGCAAGCAAAAGAAGCAGCACTGCTATTAAGGATTAACCGCAAGGTTAGCAATGAAAAGGCTAAGAAAATTTTGGGTTGGCCGCCAATTTCAAATAATGAAGAAGCGATTCTTGCTTCCATAGATAGTATGATGAAATTCGGCATATGACTTTATGTCATTATTTAAGGGCTGTTTAGTAAAATATATTTAATTTAAGCCTCATTTTTATTTATGAAATAAGAATGAGGTTTTATGCTGTCTATAGTGCTGATAAAATATATGTGTACGAAAAACAGATCGGAGGAATTTTTATGGCAATGGACATTTTTAGTGCATAGCAGAGGCTATTGCATTATTAAAAAGTTATAATGAAGTAGCCTTTGCAAATCCCATAGAATGAAGGACCGGGAGGCGCAATATGAGCTATTTAAATAAATATCAATGGGAACTGATCCCTGAAAACTTACCTATAGTAAAGAGGAGCTGTCCTAAATGTAATGAAAAAACAAGCTATATAAATAGTGAAAAATTTAGAGTTAATGCAAATAAAAATAATATTGATGTATGGCTGATTTATAAGTGTGAAAAATGCAAATCCACTTGGAATATGACCATATATGAAAGGGTGAAGCCCTGTAATATAAACAAGCAGGAGTATGCGGGATTTCTTTCAAATGACAGAGAGCTGGCAAGGGAATATTCTTTTAATTCAAGCATATATAATAAAAATAAAGTTGAAGTTGTTATGGATAATATAAATTATAGGGTAGTGCAAAGAAAGCTTGAAGCATACTATATAAAAGAAAATGAACTTGTTATTGAGCTTGCTTGTAAGTATCCAATAGAATTGAGAATGGATAAATTTTTGAGTGATATGCTTGGAATTTCAAGAAGCAAGATAAAAAGTATGCTAAAAGAAGGCGTAATATTTATTAATAGCGAAAAAGATTCATCAAATATTAAAATAAAAGATAAGATGGAAATACATGTTCTAAACATGGAAAGCAGCCGTTGTAATTATGAAGCAGCTTTGATAGAATTTGTATAGGGTCAATTTGGAAAGGGGTATTATTTTATGAGAAGATATGTTATTAATGCATAGCAAGGGCTATCGCATTATGAAATTAATGAAATAACGATAAAATAGCCTTTGCTAATCCTAAGTTAAAGTTTTATTTAGGAGGAGCATTAAATGAGCTATTCAAACGCAAGGGATATTTTCCCGGATGAGATATTGGAAATAATTCAAAACTATGTGGAAGGTGAATTCATTTATATACCGAAGAAAGAAGAAAATAAAATTGCATGGGGTGAGCTTACCAACAGCAAAAGTTAGCTTTTGAAAAGAAACACGCACATATATGAAGATTATTTAAATGGAATGTGCACCCAAGCTCTTTCAAATAAGTATTACTTGTCACATAAGACTATACAAAGGATTGTTTCGGAAAAGAAAAAATATAATAAGGTAAATGGTGCTACCTAATTTGATTTAGGTGGCCTATTTTTGTTTATAAATTAAAATGCAATATATTATTAACAAAAATTATCTTATTAAGACATGGTTTCAGGAGTAATATTAAAAACCAGATAAGGAAATGACGTTTCTTTAATGCTATAATAAAGGTAGATAGAATACAGAAAATCCAGTATATTCTTAGAAGAAAAAGGAGTAAGCTATGGAAAGAATTTTGATACTTGGTGGCAGCGGATTAGTGGGCAAGGCTTTATGGGAAAAACTAGATAAGAAATATGATGTTTATGGTACATATAGCAGTAATAAAATAGTTTCCCCAAATTCCATATGTTTTAACGTAAGCGAGTTCCATGAAATAAAGCATATTCTAGATAAGGTTAAGCCTTCCAGAATAATATACTGCTTAAGGGGAGATTTTGATGCTCAAATAAAGCTTATTAATGAGCTGGCAGTTTATTTAAGAAGTAACAGCGGAAAACTTTATTTTTGCTCTACCGGAAATGTTTTTGACGGGGACACAACAGCACCTCATTTTAAACACCAGGAGCCCATTGCGGAAAGTGATTACGGTAAGTTTAAGATTGAGTGTGAGAAAATAATAAGTAAGGAATTAAATGAAAATGGAGTAATCTTAAGGCTTCCTATGATATGGGGTAAAGACTCTCCGCGGTTAAACAGTATTGTCAATGCTTTAAAAAACAATGAAAATATTGAGG
>JAEZDX010000386.1 GCA_023417975.1 Bacillota bacterium | reverse complement strand
ATGCTTTTATCTATGATTTGCAAAATCGGTGAAGCTTTATCGGCTAATATTTTCCCCATCCACTGCTGTACACCTTTTGTATAACTTGGATTGAAGGTCTTAGGGTAAGGGCTCTTTTTACGCCAAAGTACATCTTCCGGCAATAAACCGGTTAACGCCTGCCGAAGTAAGCCCTTTTCTCTGTCTTTATAGAATTTGAATTCCTGAGGGATATTAAAGGTATATTCTACAATTCTGTAATCTGCAAAGGGAACTCTTACTTCAAGGCTGTTTGCCATACTCATTCTGTCATTTCTTGTGAGCAGTGTAGTCATAAACCACTTTATATTTAAGAAAAACATTTTCTTTGACGGATCGTCTTTTACCGAGCTGTCAGCCATAACAGGAAGTTTCTTTAAGGTTTCGTTATATTGACTATCCACATACTCTTTTAGATTAATATGTGATAAATCATGGGATAATATAGCTTGCCTTTCGCTAAGGGCATTTGACCAAGGAAAGGTATTAAGGTTCTTAAGCTCTGGGCGCGTAAACCATGGATAACCGCCGAAGACTTCATCGGCACACTCCCCGGAAAGAGCAACTACATTCTCTTTGCTTACTTCCTTGCAAAACAGTAATAAAGAAGAATCTATATCTGCCATTCCAGGCAAATCCGAGGCTTCTACAGCATCACTTAGTGCTTCCATTAATTTTTGATTGTTAAGAATAATCCTATGATGCTCACTGCCGATAAATTCGGACATAATACCTACCCATTCATCATCAGTAGTAGGCGTGAATTCATTTGACTTAAAATGTTTCTTGTTATCTTCATAATCGATAGAATAGGTATTAAGAATCTTGCCGCGTTTTTTAAACTCCTTTGACGTTACTGCCGAAATAATACTGGAGTCAAGGCCGCCTGACAAGAAGGTACAAACGGGAACGTCTGAAACAAGCTGCCTGTTTATTGCATCCAATACTAAGCTTCTTACATGTTCTATGGTGTCACTTATATTTTCTTTATGGGGTAAGCTTTTTAGCATCCAATATTCCCGTACTCTTAAGTCCTCTCTTGTATAAAGCAGACAATGAGCGGGAGGAAGCTGATATACATCCTTAAATACTCCGGAGTTTTCGGTGTGAGCAGGACCCAAACCCATGATTTCACATATACCTTTTTCATCTATAATAGGCTCTACCATAGAATTTGCAAGAAGAGCCTTAAGCTCTGAACCGAATATAAAATTATTATCTTTAATAGTATAAAAGAGAGGCTTAACTCCGAGATGGTCTCTGGCCATAAAGAAGCTTTCGGCTTTTTCGTCCCAGATTCCAAAGGCAAAAATTCCGTTGATATGGTTGACGCAATCAGTACCCCAAGCAATATATGAGGTAAGAAGAACTTCAGTGTCTGAGTATGAATCAAAGTGGAAGCCCATATTTTTTAATTCAACTCTCAAATCTTCAGTGTTATACAGTTCGCCGTTATATACGATTATATATTTATTATTATTTTGCTCCTTAATCATTGGCTGAGTTCCTCCATCTGGATCAACAACTATAAGCCTTCTATGGCCAAGCATTGCATGAGGAGAGAAGTAAAAGCCTTGCTGATTAGGGCCTCGTTTAGACAGTGTAGCAGTCATGTCCCTTAAGGTTTCTTCCGAATCGGTTATATCTCGCTTAAAATTAATGATACCTGTAAGTCCACACAAAAAAATCACCTGTTTCAAATTTATATTTATAGTGTATTACTAAAAAAATAAATTGAGACAGGTTTTTCGAAAAAAATATTTTTTTAATTAAAAATTAATAGTGTATACTTCTATGCATTAAATAAGTAATGTACTACCAAGTATATGCCATTGAAAATAGCATCTTCATTAGCATTAAAATTAGGAGAATGCAGTGGAAAATTCCCTAAATGATCATCTGCAATACCAAGTCTAAAATGAACTGATGGAACAGCCTTTGCAAAATAAGAGAAGTCTTCAGCTGCAAAGGTAGGCTTAAGCGGAAGTACTTTGTCTTTTCCAAGCAGCTTTGATGCTGAAGCAATGAAGCTGTCGGTTATACTTTCATCATTAATAAGAGGCGGGTATTGTTCGTCGTAATTTATATCAACATTGCATTGAAAAGTCTTGGACCAATAAGCAGCCAGACTTAAAATTTCATCTTTTAAACAGCTGCGCAGCTTCTCTTCAAAGGTTCTTACTGTACCCATTACCACTGCCGAGTCAGAGATTACATTTGGCGCAGTGCCGCAGTTAAGTGAAGAGACAGTTAGCACATGAGGATTTTTAGCCATATACATTTTGTTGGATTTCTCCTCCAAAGCTGCGGCAAAGCGTATAGCAGGCTGAAGTGGATTTATGCACTGCTCAGGCATGGCAGCGTGACCTCCGCGTCCAATAAACTTAATAATAAAATCATCCACTGACCCCATTGAAGCACCATAAGCAGCTTCAATTGTTCCTACTTTTAAACCGGGCCATACATGATAGCCAACCATAGACTTAACCTTGGGGTTTTCCAATACACCTTCTTTAATCATTGGAACAGCCCCACCGGAGGCTTCTTCGCCAGGTTGAAAAATAAATTTGATACATTTTTTAAAGTTCAAATCCTTAAGTACTGCTGCAACGCCAAGGAGTATAGCCATATGGTAATCGTGACCGCAGCCGTGAAAAGCTCCATTGATAGGTAGTGCATCCATGTCGGCTCGTACTGCTATACATTCAGCTCCAGAATTTAAAAGTGCAACAACACCCGTATTTGCGCAAGCTTTACAGCTATAGCCTAAGGCTTCAAGATAGTCAATTATAATACTTTGAGTTTTAAACTCATTAAAAGACAGCTCTGCATTTTCATGCAGAGTTGCTCTCAATTTTTTTATTTCGTCCAATCTATTTAAGACTGCTGTTTTTAATTCCATAAAAAGCTCCTTGACAGTTTATTAATTAAACCATTAGTTTTATGACATCCTCTATGATTATGAAGGCTTCATCAATATCTTTTTCTTCCACATTTAATGGAGGAAGGATTCTAATAACATCTGAACCTGCTGTTATTAGAAGAAGTCCGTGTTCAATGCATTTGGAAATAAATTCTGAAGTACTGCCATTGATTTTTATTCCAAGCAGAAGTCCCATTCCTCTTATCTCAGTTATAAAGCCGTATTTTTCCTTTAAATATTGAAGCTTATGAACAATATATTGACTTTTATCCGAAACCTGAGCTACAACCCCGCCGGAGGGTAGTTCTTCCAGAACAGTCAGAGCTACAGCACCGGCTAAAGGATTTCCTCCATAAGTACTGCCGTGATCTCCGTAGGTCAACACAGAAGCACGTTTATTAGTAATAAAAGCCCCGATAGGGAAGCCTCCGCCTAAAGCTTTAGCTATACAAATAACATCAGGTACTACACCGAATTTCTCAAAGGCAAACATAGTTCCCAGTCTGCCCATACCACACTGGATCTCGTCAAAAATCAAAAGAGCATCATGCTTTTCACATAGTTCCTGAGCTTTTTTTAAGAATTCTACAGAGGCAGTATTTACACCGCCTTCACCTTGAATAGGTTCTATAATAACCCCGCATACTTCGTTGTTGAAGCTTTTTTCCAGCGATGTAATATCATTAAAGGTTACTTCCACAGTATTACCTATAAGAGGCTTATAATCCGCTTGATATTTTGGCTGACCGGTAACCGATAATGCACCTAAGGTACGACCGTGAAAGGAATTGCTCATATAAAGAATAATATTTTTATTATCACCGCCGGAAATTTTTCCATACTTTCGTGCAACCTTTAGTGCACCTTCAACTGCTTCGGCTCCACTATTACCAAGAAAAACTCTATGATGGCCGCTGATGCTGCAGAGCTTATCTGCAACCTTTGTATTATATTCGTTCCAATAGTAATTGGAAATGTGCATTAACTTTTTACTTTGTTCAGCTATTGTTTGCGTTATTTTCTCATTACAATGTCCCAGGCAATTTACAGCAACTCCTGAAACAAAATCAATATATTTCTTTCCGTTGTTATCAATAAGTCTTGCACCATTACCCTCGGTAAAAGTTAGCGCGTATCTTTTATAGGTTTCCATTATATGGCTTTCTGACATTTTTTCATACCTCCTTGCTTAATTATTTGGGTTCCGGACTTTGTAAAGGTATCTAAAATTAAGCTGTGCATTTTTCTTCCATCTATAAGATGAACATTTTTAGTACCGTGAAGAATAGCTTCAGAGCAGCATGTAAGCTTTGGTATCATACCGCCCTTTATTATTCCTGCTTCTATATAATCTTTTATATCGTCCAAAGAAAGAGAATTAATTATTGAAGTTTTATCGTTTATATCCTTATAAACCCCATCTATGTCAGTCATTATAATAAGCTTTTCGGCTTTTAAGGCAGAACTTATAGCTGCAGCTGCGAAATCTGCATTAATATTATATACATTTCCTTTTGCATCGCATCCAATAGGAGAAATTACGGGGAGCTTGTCATTATTAATAAGACTTAGCAAGAACTCCTTATTAACAGATACTGCCTCGCCTACAAAACCTATATCAATTTTATCATTGTTATCATACACATATTTCTTTTTTGCAGTAATAAGCTTGCTGTCTCTTCCGCTTATTCCGATTGCACTAATGCCTAAGGAACTTAGGAAAGAGGAGATCTTTTTATTTATATTACCTGAGAGTACCATCTCAACTATTTCCATGGTTGCCTCATCCGTTACTCTCAGACCATTTATAAACTTACTTTCTATATCTGCTTTTTTAAGCCACTTATTAATTTCAGGGCCTCCGCCGTGAACAATAACTATATTGATTCCAAGATTTTTTAGAAGAGCCACATCATTAAGAAATGCTTTTTGAGCCTCTATATTTTCCATAATGCTTCCACCATACTTGATTACAAAGGTTTTATTTCTGTACTTGTGTATGAGTGGAATCAAATCTATTGAAATGGTGTTAACCTCCAGTGTCATCTATTATACCTCCATATTGCTGATTAATTTGAATAAATGCATGAATAGTGCTATTAATGGTATAATTATACCACGTTTGTACATATATTCAATAAAAAATCCGAATTAATATAAAAATATATTGCATAATTATACTGATTCTTATAAAATCATTATATGGTTGATATTTTAAGAGGTGATAGTAATGATTAAGGCAGGAATTATCGGATCGACAGGCTATGCAGGACAGATGTTAAACTGGATATTGTATAAGCATCCATTTGTAGAAGTTGTTTTTTTGAACTCTCATAATAATGTTGGTGTAAAATATGAAGAAATATATAATAATTTTTTAGGTTTTACAGATTTGATTACCGTTGATTTGAAGGAAGCAGAAGAAATGCTTTCAAAAATAGAGGTGTTATTTATCGCTCTTCCTCACGGAAAAAGCTTTGAAATAGTGAGAAAGGCTGTAAATCTTGGAGTAAAGGTAATAGATTTAGGAGCGGATTACAGGCTAAAAGATGCGGACATATACGAAAGCTGGTACAAAGTTAAGCATGAGGGAGCGGAAATGCTTAAGGAGGCGGTATACGGATTGGCAGAACTTAATGGAAGCAAGATAAAAAGTGCCAGAATTATAGCTGCTCCCGGATGTTATCCTACCGCGTCTATACTAGCTATAGCTCCTCTATTGGCAAAAGGAATAATTGATACTGATTCAATTATTATCGATGCAAAATCCGGAGTTTCAGGTGCAGGCAGGAATGCATCCATTTCAAGTCTGTTTTGTGAATGTAATGAATCGGTAAAAGCCTACGGAATAGGAAGTCACAGGCATACCCCTGAAATAGAGCAGGTGCTTTGCGACATAGCGGGAGAAAAATTTAATATAAGCTTTACACCCCATCTTATCCCAATGAATAGAGGAATTTTATCTACCTGCTATTCCAAAATAAAAACAGCTGTTACTCAGCAGGAAATTGATAAGCTCTATAGCGATTTTTATAACAATAGTTGCTTTGTAAAATATATTAAAGTACCGCCTGAGACTAGAAATGTGAGAGGCACAAATTTATGCCATTTATATGCCAAACTAGATGAACGTACAGGAAGAATAGTGGCTGTTGGAGCCATTGATAATCTGGTTAAGGGAGCGGCAGGTCAGGCTGTGCAGTGTATGAATATAATGTTTGGACTGAAGGAAGATGAAGGTTTGGAGCTTATTGCTATGGTTCCATAGCGTTATAAATAAGGTGTATTAATAAAAAAACATCGGAGTAATTTACTTCCGGTGTTCTTTTTATAATTTTGTACTTAAGTGGAGTTTGAAGGTTGTACTCTGATGTATAATAGGATACCAATTTGAATAGAAGTCATATATTGATAAATATATAATTTGAAAGAAAACCTTAACAAAGCTGCAATTTTGCTAAAATTCATTGATATGATTGAAAAAATATGATAAAATTCACATTATAAATGATAAAAAGAAAATATAACGAATGTACTAATTATACATTAAAATGCATAATTATGCTTAAAGTAAGCGTTGAATATATTCGGTATAGTTTTTATATTTTTATTCTATATTTGGGGGTATGACAATGGGGTTAAACGTTGCACAAAAATTGATACAATCTCATCTCGTTAAGGGCCAAATTCTAAAGGGAAAGGAAGTCGCTATAAGGATAGATCAGACTCTTACTCAGGATTCTACAGGAACTATGGCTTATCTTCAATTTGAGGCTATGGGTATTGAACGAGTTAAAACAAAAAGATCTGTAGCATATATCGACCATAATATGCTTCAGGCAGGCCCGGAAAATGCAGATGACCATTTATATATTCAAACAGTGGCAAAGAAGTATGGCATTTACTTCTCAAAGCCTGGAAACGGAATATGTCATCAAGTTCATCTTGAAAGATTTGGAGTTCCGGGAGAAACACTCCTTGGTTCTGACAGCCACACACCAACAGGCGGAGGCATCGGCATGTTGGCTATAGGAGCAGGAGGACTGGATGTAGCTGTAGCTATGGGAGGCGGAGAGTATTATATAACCATGCCGGAAATAATAAAGGTAAAACTTACGGGAAAACTCAATCCATGGGTGTCCGCTAAGGATGTAATATTGGAACTGCTCAAAAAGCTTACTGTAAAAGGCGGAGTGGGAAAAATATTCGAGTACTGCGGAGAAGGAGTTAAAACTCTTGCTGTTCCTCAGAGAGCTACTATTACAAATATGGGAGCTGAATTAGGAGCAACTACTTCGATTTTCCCAAGTGATGAAAGAACGCTGGAGTTCTTAAAAGCTCAAGGAAGAGAGGCTGACTTCGTAGAAATTTTACCTGACAGTGATGCTGTATACGACGGTGAAGTAGAAATTGATTTGTCACAATTGGAACCGCTTGCTGCATGCCCGCACAGCCCAGATAATGTGGTTCCTATAAGTGAATTAAAAGGAATAAAAGTCAATCAGGTTGCTATTGGGAGCTGTACAAATTCTTCATATGTAGATATGATGAGAGCTGCATCCATAATTGATGGAAAAACTGTGAACGAAGATGTTTCACTGGTTATTGCTCCCGGATCAAAGCAGGTTCTAACAATGCTGGCAAAGAACGGAGCTATGGAAGCACTTGTAACTGCAGGAGCTAGAATTCTTGAAAGTGCTTGCGGGCCGTGCATAGGTATGGGGCAGGCACCTGTTACAAAAGGTGTATCCTTAAGAACCTTTAATAGAAATTTTGAAGGAAGATCTGGAACACTATCGGCAAATGTATATCTTGTAAGCCCGGAAGTAGCTGCAGCATCGGCTGTAACAGGATATATTACAGATCCTAGGGAATTTGGAGAACAGATAGACATATCAATGCCTGAGAGATTTTATATAAACGATAATTTGATTATCCCCCCGTCAGCTGAAGGAGCAGAAGTGGAAATTGTAAGAGGACCTAATATACAGCCGTTCCCAAAGGCTAAGCCTCTAGCCGCTGAAGTAAAAGGAAAGGTACTCACAAAGGTAGGAGATAATATTACAACGGATCATATAATGCCGTCTAATGCAAAGCTGCTGCCTTTCAGATCAAATATTCCTTATCTTTCAGAATATTGCCTTGTGCCTTGTGACAGTGAGTTTCCAAAGAAAGCAAAGGAAAACGGCGGAGGAATAATTGTGGGCGGTATTAACTACGGTCAAGGTTCCAGCAGAGAGCATGCTGCACTTGTACCTCTTTATCTTGGAATAAAGGCAGTACTAGCAAAGTCTTTTGCAAGAATACACAGGGATAATTTAATAAATAACGGAATACTACCGCTGGTGTTTGCAAATGCAAATGATTACGATACAATAGAGCAAGGAGATACTTTAGTTATAGAGAATATTGAAGCTCAGGTTGAAAAAGAAAAGGTAATTGTAAAAAATGTAACCCGGAATAAAGAATATGAAATGGCTCTGACAGTTACCGAAAGACAAAGATTAATGTTAAAGCAGGGCGGCTTGCTGAATATGGTAGCAGCAGGAGTTTAATAACTTTATAGTGTTCTATATATGTAATAAGTCAAGTGATGAACTTGGCTTATTACTGTATTAATATAGGCATAAATTACATACATATTGTTTTCGCGGACATAGTTAAACTGTGAGGAGGCTTAAAATATGAAAAAAGTAAAAATTGCTTTGTTGGGACTCGGTAATGTTGGCAGCGGAGTATGGAAAATATTAAACACAAATAAGAAGGAAATAAAAAGAAGATCCGGATATGACATTGAGGTGGCAAAAATTCTCGTAAGAGATAAAGGAAAAGCAAGGGGTGTGGAAGTGCCTGAAAGTATATTGACTACTTCCTTTGAAGAAATTATCAACGATGACAGTATAAGAATAGTTGTTGAACTTATGGGCGGAGTGGATCCTGCTAAGGATTATATGATGAGGGCAATAAAGAAGAAGAAGCATGTAGTAACGGCAAACAAGTTTGTGCTTGCAACACATGGTAATGAACTTTTAGAGGCAGCTAAAGCCGAAGGCATTATGTTATATTATGAAGCCAGTGTAGCCGGTGGGATTCCTATAATTCACGGTATAAGTGAAAGTCTTACCGCAAATAAAATAGTTGAGATATTAGGCATAATAAATGGAACTACAAATTATATTCTCACAAAAATGTCACAAGACGGCATGGAATTTGAGGAAGCGTTAAAGGAAGCTCAGCAAAAGGGTTATGCAGAAGCTGACCCAACATCCGATATAGAAGCCTATGATGCAATGTATAAGTTGGCAATATTAAGTTCGCTATCTTTTGGCAGTAGAGTACATGTGGATTCAATTTTCAGAGAAGGAATAACTGCAATTAAATCCATGGATATACAATATGCCAAGGAATTCGGCTATGTTATCAAGCTGCTGGCTATTGGAAAGGAAAATAACGGTGAACTTGAACTTAGAGTACACCCGGCAATGATTCCTGCAACACATCCCTTAGCAAATGTAAATGATGCCTTCAATGCCATATTCATTAAAGGGAATGCAGTGGGTGATCTTATGTTGTACGGCAGAGGGGCAGGAGATCTGCCAACCGGAAGTGCGGTGGTTGGAGATATAATATCTGTTTTAAGAAATAATATTGATGACTTGACACCTGCAGATAATAATTACGGGAATTCCAGACTTAAAGTGCAGAGTATGGATAAAACAGTATGCAAATACTATTTGAGGTTTACCGTCAATGATACTCCGGGTACACTTGGAGAGATTGCAGCTATATTCGGAAATAATAGTGTGAGTCTTGCAAGTGTAATACAAAAGGGCAAGGCCAATGAAGTAGTACCTCTTGTATTTGTTACCCACGAAACTGCTGAAATAAACTTAAAGAATGCTATAAAAGAAATTAAGAAATTACCTACAGTTGTTAATGTAGAGAATATAATACGAGTGGAAAATATATAATTGGGGGTGCCTTTCTTGAAATTTATTGTTATCCTTGCAGACGGTATGGCAGATTACAAGGTGAAAGAGTTGGAGAATAAAACGCCTATGCAGTATGCCACAAAAAGTAATTTTGACTTCTTTGCTCAAAACGGAGAGGTGGGTACTGTAAGTACCATCCCTGAAGGCATGCCTCCGGGGAGTGACACTGCTAACTTAGCTGTAATGGGATATGACCCGTCAATATATTACAGTGGGCGTTCACCTTTTGAAGCCGCAAGTATGGGGGTAGAATTGGAAGCTGCTGATGTAACCTTCAGATGTAATGTTGTAACTTTATCTGAAGGTGATGAATATGGAGACAGAGTGATGTTGGACCATAGCGCAGATGAAATAACTACAGAAGAGGCAAAGGTTCTTATAGAGGATTTAAAAAGGCAATTGGAAAATGAAAATATGGACCTATATGCCGGAATAAGTTATAGGCATTTATTAGTGTGGCATTATGCACCTCAGGGCTATAAGCTTATTCCGCCTCATGATATAATAGGTAAAAAAGTAGGGGCATTTTTACCTGAAGGAGAAGACAGTCCGATATTGCTGGAAATGATGAAAAAAAGTGTTTCAATTTTAGAGAAACATCCTATAAATCTTGACAGAGTAAAACGTGGTTTAAAACCGGCTAATTCAATTTGGATATGGGGAGAAGGTAAAAAACCTCTTTTGCCGAGCTTTACGCAAAAGTATGGTATTACAGGTACAGTAATATCCGCAGTGGATCTCATTAAGGGACTTGGAATTTGCGCAGGCTTGAAGGTTGTTGATGTAGAAGGAGCCACGGGAAATGTTCATACCAACTATTACGGTAAAGCTATGGCTGCTGTGGAAGCATTAAAAAAGGGTGATGATTTTGTTTATATTCATATTGAGGCTCCCGATGAGTGCGGGCATAGAAATGAAGTAGAGAATAAAGTTAAGTCTATTGAATTCATAGATGAAAAGATTGCAGGAGTTGTAAGAAAAGAAATGGAGGCATGGGGCGTGGAATATAAGGTTATGGTGCTGCCTGACCATCCTACTCCGCTATGTCTTAGGACGCATACAGCTGAAGCAGTCCCATTTTTGATTTATAACAGCAGTAAAAGTAAGCGCAGCGCGTATCCTTTTGATGAAGAAGGCTCGGCCAAATCTAGCTTAAAATTTCAAGAGGGTTATAAATTAATGGATTATTTTATTGGGGAGTGATTTTAATGGGGATTCTGTATAGAAGTACAAGATCGGAAGGAAAAGGCATAGAGGCCAGTAAGGCGATAATCGCAGGAATTTCTGGAGACGGAGGCTTATACGTTCCTGAGCGAATTCCAGAAATGACTGTAGATTTGGAAGAAATGAAAGATTTGGATTATAAAGAAGTTGCATTTACAGTTATGAAAGAATTTTTTACGGATTTTACTGAAGAAGAATTAAGATTCTGTGTAAATAATGCTTATGATGATAAATTTGATCATAAAGACATTGCACCAATGAGGAAGACAGGCGGCGCATATTTTCTTGAATTATTTCATGGACCTACTATTGCCTTTAAGGATATGGCTTTATCCATTTTGCCATATCTTTTAAAAACATCATTGAAAAAACAACATATGGATTCAGAGGTTATAATACTGACTGCCACCTCTGGAGATACAGGTAAGGCTGCACTTGAAGGTTTTTCCAATGTTGAAGGAATAAAAATAATTGTATTTTTTCCTGAGAATGGTGTAAGCGAAATTCAAAAGCTGCAAATGAAGACTCATGTCGGTTCAAACACATATGTAATTGGTATTGAAGGAAACTTTGACGATGCCCAGAGTGGTGTTAAGTCTATCTTTAATGATGATGAAATCAAGGGAAAAAAGATAGAAAAGAATTGTATGTTTTCATCTGCAAATTCTATCAATATAGGAAGGTTAGTGCCTCAGGTGGCGTATTATTTTTATTCTTATTTGACTTTGTTGAGAAACAATGAAATAAAACTTGGAGATAAGATTAATGTTGTAGTTCCTACCGGTAACTTTGGTAATATACTTGCAGCAAAATATGCAAAGCTTATGGGATTGCCCATAAATAAGCTTATATGCGCTTCAAATGAAAATAAAGTTTTATATGATTTTATAAAGACAGGAATATATGACAGAAGAAGAGAATTTAAGCTTACTTCCTCTCCTTCTATGGATATATTGATATCAAGCAATCTTGAAAGACTGCTGTATTTATTAAGCGATGGAAGTACGCAAAAGGTAAATACCTATATGAAGAGTCTTCAAGAAAAAGGTTATTACGAGATAGATGAAAATATGAAAAAAGCTATGTCTGATTTTTATGCTGCCTATGCTTCGGAAGAGGAGACCTTCAGTGCAATAAAGTCCGTTTTTGAGAAATACAGTTATGTGATAGATACTCATACAGCTGTAGGATACAGCGCTTATATACAGTATTTGAAGGAATTCAATAGTGATGAAGAAAAAACAATTATAGCTGCAACTGCTAGTCCGTATAAATTTAACAGTGCAGTTATGGGAGCTCTTAAGGAAGAGTACAAATCAATGGATGAGTTCCAGCTTATTGACATATTATCGGATATAAGTGGGATTTGCGTTCCTAATGCTGTCAAAGATATTGATAAGAGGGAAATCTTGCACCATAATTATTGTAACAAGAATGAAATGAAGAAAACTGTAATGGATATTCTAGGAATATAAAGATACGTGAGTTAAAACTTAATCGATTTATTTTATTATTGCAAGAAATGAATTGTTGATAATTCATTTCTTGCAATTTTTATATGCATTAAAATTGGATATGGAATGACGGGCTTTGTTAACGATTCCATTAAATATGTTAAAAAAACCACAAAATGAAATCGGATTCACTGAAATAATTAATGCAATTTTATTGCTGTTTTACGAATAATTTAGCAAAGAAGAATAAAAAGTTTTATTAAAATTGCAAGGAAGATATTGAAAAAATGCAAATAGAGAGTATAATTAGGATAAATACTTTTTTATATATTTTTAAACGAATCTGTATTTTGAACTTAATGGAATTTTGCAACTGTTTGGAAGCTTTTACTTGTTCAAATGACGATTTATAAAATTATATTATTATTTTATAGGGGGGCTGTTTAATGAAGTTTGAAATGGGGGTTCCTGCTCCGCAAGGCTTGTACGACCCAGAACTGGAGAAGGATAGCTGCGGCGTAGGGTTCATAGCAAATATTAAGGGAGAAAAAAGCCATGGATTAGTTAAAAATGCGCTTATGGTGCTTCAAAACTTGACTCATCGAGGCGCAGTCGGTTCAGATCCTAAAACCGGCGATGGTGCCGGAATTTTAGTTCAAATACCTGACGAATTCTTCAGGATTCAATGTGAAAATCTTGGAATTCATTTGCCGAAGCCTTCTAAGTATGCAGTAGGTATGGTATTTCTTCCGAGAGAACCTGCTGTAAGAATGCAGTGTGAAGGAATCATAGAAAGAATTGTACAAGATGAGGGGCAGAAGATATTAGGCTGGAGAGATGTGCCTGTAGACAACAGAGTCATAGGAGAAACAGCGCGTGGTACAGAGCCAACTATAAGACAGGTATTTGTTGAAAGCAGTTGCGAAAATACGAGAGACTTTGAAAAGGTCTTATTTGTTATTAGAAAAAGGGCAGAAAATGAAGTAAATAAGTTAGTTAAAAGAAGTTCTGAATATTTTTATGTATGCTCATTATCAAGCAGAACTATCATATATAAGGGATTATTTGTTGCTGAGCAGATAAACAGTTACTTTGTTGATTTGGATGATATAAATTTTAAGAGCGCTGTTGCAGTTGTACATCAAAGATATAGTACAAACACTTTTCCAACTTGGGGATTGGCGCAGCCTTTTAGATATTTAGCTCATAACGGGGAAATAAATACTATTAGGGGAAATAGAAATTGGATGAATGCCAGAGAAGGCGTTTTGAAGTCAAAATATCTTGGAGAAGATTTATGTAAACTGTTTCCTATTATTAGACAAAACGGCAGTGATTCCGAATCCTTGGATAATGCTTTCGAACTTTTGGAATGTGATGGCAGAAGCATGGCACATGCTATGATGATGCTTATTCCCGAAGCTTGGGAAGGTAATGACCATATGGATAGCGATAAAAGAGCTTTCTATGAATATCATGGATCTTTAATTGAGCCTTGGGATGGGCCTGCTGCAGTAGTATTCAGTGACGGAGTACAGGTAGGTGCAACAGTTGATAGAAATGGTTTAAGACCTGCAAGATATGTTGTTACTAAGGATGGATTTGCAGTTTTGGCTTCAGAAGCAGGAGTGCTTGATTTTAAAGCAGATCAGATTGAAAGAAAAGGCAAGCTAAAGCCGGGCAAAATGTTCCTTATAGATACTGATAAAGGAAGAATAATTGAAGACGATGAAATAAAAGAAATTGTATGCAAGGCAAAGCCTTATGAGGAAATATTAGAAAGAAACAGAAGAAAGCTTGATGACTACGAGAATAGTGCTGTTGATGTAAGTCTGCCGGGAGAGTTTTTAAAAGAAAAACAAGCAGCTTTCGGCTATACTGTTGAAGATTTAAAGAATATCATAGCTCCCATGGCTGAATTGGGAAAAGAGCCGTTAGGTTCCATGGGAAATGATACACCTCTTGCAGTTTTATCTAATCACCCACAAAATTTATTCGCATATTTTAAACAGTTGTTTGCTCAGGTTACAAATCCTCCTATTGATCCTATAAGAGAAAAGCTTGTAATGTCTTTGATGAATTACATTGGATCTCAGGAAAATATTTTGAGTGATGATCATAAGGATAGTCCATTTATAGAAATAGACAGGCCGGTGGTTACTAACGAAGAAATGGCTAAAATAATGAATTTTAGAAATAAGGATTTTAAGTCCACTGTTATTCCTATTACATTTAAATATGATATGGGAATAGAGGGGTTCCAAAAGGCATTGGATAAAATATGTGAAAGAGCTTCCAAGAGAATATCTGAAGGCTACAATATATTGGTTCTCAGTGATAAAAAGGTGGATTCTTATGATGCGGCAATGCCTAGCTTGTTAGCTGTTGCTGCTGTTCATCATCATTTGATAAGGGAAAAGACAAGAACAAAGGTTTCAATTATTATAGAGACCGGAGAAGCAAGAGAAACTATGCATTTAGCACTTTTGGTGGGCTATGGTGCTACAGCAGTAAATCCATACTTGGCGTATGAAACAATAGAGAAGATGATCGAAGACAAAGAGATAGAAAATACGGATGTTCATAAGGCATTGGATAATTATATTAAAGCGCTTTGCGCCGGACTTTTGAAAATATTGTCCAAGATGGGAATCTGTACTTTGCAAAGCTATCACGGTGCTCAGATTTTTGAGGCTATCGGTCTTGCTAAGGATTTTGTTGATGTGTACTTTGAGGGAACACCATCGAGAATCGGTGGAATTGGCTTGGACGTTATAGCCGAAGAGGTTCTTATTAGACATAAAAAAGCTTTTAATAATATAAGAAGACCTTTAAAGGAGCTTGTATCAGGCGGACAGTATGCATGGAGAAAAGATGGTGAGTTCCATTTATTTAATCCTATGACAATATCAAGATTACAAATTGCAGTAAGAAGAGGGGATTACAAGACCTTTAAGGAATATACTTCACTAGTAAATGATCAGAGCAAAAATCTTTGTACGTTAAGATCCTTATTAAAGTTTAAGAACGACGGAAAATCAATTCCTATAGAAGAGGTTGAACCTGTCAGTGAAATAGTTAAAAGGTTCTGTACGGGAGCAATGTCTTTCGGATCAATAAGCAAAGAGGCACATGAAACCATAGCTATTGCTATGAATAGGCTTGGAGCTAAGAGCAACTCCGGTGAAGGCGGAGAGGACAATGTAAGATACACAAGAGATGCTAATGGTGATATAAGAAGAAGCGCAATTAAACAGATAGCTTCTGCGCGCTTTGGTGTAACAGCAGAATATCTTGTAAATGCCATTGAGCTTCAAATAAAGATGGCTCAAGGAGCTAAACCTGGTGAAGGCGGTCAGCTGGCGGGTACAAAGGTAGACAAGGAAATAGCCAGAGTAAGACATTCAACACCTGGTATAGATTTGATTTCACCTCCTCCTCATCATGACATTTATTCTATTGAAGATTTGTCACAGTTGATTTACGATTTGAAAAATGTAAATCCGTCAGCAAGAATTAGTGTTAAGCTTGTATCGGAAGTAGGGGTAGGTACTGTTGCAGCAGGAGTTGCAAAAGCTCATGCAGACATGATATTGATAAGCGGTTATGATGGAGGAACAGGTGCATCACCATTATCTTCTATTAAGCATGCAGGAATACCATGGGAACTGGGATTGGCTGAAACTCATCAAGTGCTTGTTATGAATAACCTAAGAAGCAGGGTTAGAGTGCAGACGGATGGACAGATTAAAACAGGCAGAGATATAGTCATAGCAGCCTTGTTAGGTGCTGAAGAATTCGGGTTTGCTACCACGGCATTGGTTGTATTGGGATGCACAATGCTGAGAAACTGTCATTTAAATACATGTGATATGGGTATAGCTACTCAAGATCCTGAACTTAGAAAGAATTTTAGAGGAAAGCCTGAATATCTTATAAACTTCTTTACTTTCTTGGCTCAAGAAGTAAGAGAATATATGGCTCAACTTGGCTTTAGAACTGTAAATGAAATGATAGGACGTGCAGATAAGCTGGAGGCAAATGAAGCTGTTGATCATTGGAAGGCTTCAAAGCTTGATTTATCACCTATTCTTTACAGACCGGATGTTCCTAGCAGAATAAAGCCATACCGTGTAATAGCTCAAGATCATGGATTGGATAGATCCCTTGATTACAGGCTCATTGAATGTGCAAAGAGAGCAATAGAGGAAGGAAGTCCTATTACAGGCAATTTTGAAGTGAAGAATGTTCATAGAACTATTGGAGCAATGCTCAGCGGAGAGATTGCAAAAAAATATGGTAATTCGGGACTGCCTGAAGATACGATAGTATTTAATTTTAAAGGATCTGCAGGTCAAAGCTTTGGTGCCTTTGGCGCTAAAGGACTTACCCTCATTCTAGAAGGAGAAGCAAACGACTATGTGGGAAAGGGATTGTCAGGCGCAAAGGTAGCTCTAAAAACTCCATCTGAAGCTACTTATAACCAGCATGAGAATTTTATTGCAGGTAATACGATTCTATATGGTGCTACTTCAGGAAAGCTTTTTGTAAATGGCTGCGTAGGAGAAAGATTTGCTGTTAGAAACAGTGGTGCTACAGCTGTAGTTGAAGGTGTGGGAGATCACTGCTGCGAATATATGACCGGAGGCTTGGTGGTTGTTTTAGGCCGATATGGCAGAAATTTTTCTGCAGGAATGAGCGGTGGAATTGCATATGTGTTTGATGAGAAAGATGCATTTAAGGAATATTGCAATACTGAGTTGGTTGATATAGAAGGGTTGGAAGCTGATGATTTGGAACAGCTCCATGCACTTGTACAAGAACATTATGACCTTACACAAAGTAAAAGAGCTCAGGCTTTACTTGAACATTGGGATGAATTCAGCAGTAAATTCAAGAAGGTTATTCCTAGAGTCTATAAACAAATATTAAAGGCCAAAAAGGAAGAAGAGACAAAATTACAGGAAGAGAGAGGTGCATAATATGGGAAAGGTTACTGGATTCAAGGAATTTAAAAGAATGGCACCGGGAAAAAGGCCTGTAGAAGAGAGAATAAAGGACTATAAAGAAATCAATTTAAGCCTTCCTGGAGATAAATTGAGAGAACAGGGAGCTAGATGTATGGATTGCGGAATACCTTTCTGCAATTGGGGGTGCCCTCTTGGAAATTTAATACCTGAATTTAATCATATGGTTTACAAGGATCAATGGGAAAAAGCTTATAAAAGACTTTCTCTCACAAATCCGTTTCCAGAATTCACGGGAAGAATTTGTCCGGCACCTTGTGAGGGCTCTTGCACGCTAGGGGTAAACAGAGATCCTGTTACAATAGAACAGATGGAGTATTCCATAATAGAAAGAGCTTATTCGGAAGGATGGGTTAAGCCTGAACCACCAAAGGTAAGAACCGGGAAGAGAATAGCAGTTATAGGGTCAGGACCTTCAGGCTTGGGAGCTGCCAGCAAACTAAACTCTTTTGGACATGAAGTTGTTGTATTTGAAAAAGATGATGAAATTGGCGGATTAATGCGATATGGCATACCGGACTTCAAGCTTGAAAAGCATGTAGTAGAGAGAAGCGCCGCTGTAATGAAGGAAGAGGGCATTGAGTTTGTCATTGGCTGCGAAATAGGTAAAGATAAATCGGCTTCTGAACTGCTTCAGGAATTTGATGCCGTGGTTCTTGCGGGTGGATGTTCTGTACCGAGAGATTTAAGAGTGGAAGGAAGAGAATAGAAGGGAGTATATTTTGCTATGGAGTACCTGACACAGCAAAATAGAATAAATTCCGGAAAGAAGCTATTGTCAGAAGAGATAAACGCCAAAGATAAATCTGTAATAGTTATTGGCGGCGGTGATACAGGTTCAGACTGTATAGGTACTGCTAAGAGGCAGGGAGCAAAGGAAATTTATCAATATGAAATAATGCCGAAGCCTCCTGTGGAAAGAGATGAAACAATGCCTTGGCCGGAATACCCTAGAACACTTAAAACATCTACTTCTCACGAAGAAGGCTGTGAAAGACAGTGGTGTGTGAACACGAAAAAGGTGGAAGGACATAATGGTATACTTAAGGCTCTTCACGGAATAAAGATTGACTGGGTGAAGGATGAGAACGGCCGAATGGTAATGAAGGAAGTCGAAGGCAGTGAATTTATTCAGAAAGCCGATCTTATTCTTATTGCAATGGGATTTACAAATCCTAAGAAAGAAGGGCTTCTGGAGGAACTTAAGGTTGACCTTGACGGCAGAGGTAATGTTCTTACAGATGAGAATTATATGACTAATGTAAAGGGAGTATTTGCTACAGGGGATATGAAGACTGGACAATCTCTAGTTGTACGTGCTCTTGCTGAGGGACTTAAAACTGCTGAGGCCATAGATAAATATATAATGGAAGTATAACAAAAATGACTGCTCTGTAAAAATGAGCAGTCATTTTTCATTTACATGGCTTTCTTATTCAGCGATAACGGTTTCCGAAGCTTCTAAGGGTATAGATTTTTCTTCGGCTTTTTCGTTCTTAGTGCCTAAATATTCAGGAAGCTTTAAGCCTGCCATGTTGAATACATCTTCAATAGGCGGAATAGATTTCAACATGCCCGAGAGAAAGTTGGCAGTAGTTGGCGATCCATTATCGCCTCCGCTCATTGAATCCCAAACAGTAATTTTGTCAATCTTGATATTTTGAATTGCTTCAACCTGCAGTTTAACAAGGTCTTCAAGCTTATCTGCAATCATAAGAGATACTGCATCTTGAGCGCTATTTCCTGCGGCAGCTACAAGCTTACTAAAACCTTCTGCTTGCTTGCTCAGAATCTCCATCATACCGGAAGCTTCTGCCTGCATTTTGAAAAGAATGGCATCAGCTTCACCTTTTGCTTTTCTTCGTATTGTCTCGGCTAGGGCTTCAGCGTCGATTTCGGCTTTCTGTTTTTCAATCTCTGCGTGAACAATTATATCTGCTTGTTTTGTAGCTCTCTCTTTTTCAGCACGTGCTCTTTCAGCATCTTCTTCAGCAGAATAAGCTTCTTCCAGTGCCTTAGCTGCCTGAACTTTTTCGGCAGCTACAGCTCTTCTGTTAGCTTCTGCTTGACGCTCTCTTTTTTCAGATTCAGAATTAGCTATAGTTATCCTGGCTATGTTTTCTCCTTCTACAGCTTTTGAATCGGCTTCAGATACACGGATCCTTTGGTCCATTTGTGCATTAGCTTGTCCAATAGCACCATCTCTATCTTTTTCGGCAACACTCTTTTTAGCATCATTTATTGCCTTTGCAGCAGCTTCTTTACCTAATGCCTCAATATATCCGGACTCGTCTTTAATATCCGTTATATTAACGTTAATGAGCTTTAAACCTATCTTTTTTAATTCCGCTTCTACGCACTTTGATACATTTGCAAGAAACTTATCTCTGTCAGTATTTATTTCTTCAATATCCATAGTAGCTATAACGAGACGAAGCTGACCGAATATAATATCCTTTGCAAGCTCCTGTATTGTGGCTAAATCCAGACCGAGAAGTCTCTCGGCAGCATTAGGCATAACTTCCGGTTCTGTAGATATACCTACAGTAAATCTGGAAGGCACGTCAACTCTTATATTTTGACGGCTTAATGCCTTTGTTAAATTAACCTCTATAGATAAAGGAGTCAGGTCTAAAAATTGGTAACTCTGTATAATTGGCCATACAAAGGCAGCACCACCATGTATACACTTTGCAGAAGGATGGCTTACACTGCTGCTCATGGTCGTCTTACCGTAAATTACAAGAACTTTGTCTGAGGGACATTTCTTGTATCTGGATAACAAGGCTGCTATAGTAGAAAAAATAGCAACAGCAATGATTGAAATTATTATGACTAATTGCATGTTTTGATACCTCCTGTAACATTATATTTCTCAACCAGTAAATACTGGTTATTTACAATTTCTGTAACTAACACTTTTTCACCGGTAAGAATCTCTTCTCCATCAGTGATTGCTTCAAGCTCTCGTAAAGCACCTTGTACAATTATATTAACTTTTCCGGTTTCTGTTCGCATGGCTGGAATGGTCAAGTATACTTCACCTTGACAATTCACTGCATTATTCAGATTCATTGTTCCTTCTTCAGTCATCCTAGTAATAAAATAATAGAGGAGACTAATTATAAACATAAGAAGCAATCCGATTGTCAGTGAGATGAGAAATACAAGTATTCCGTTAACTCCTTTCGTTGTAAGTACTATACCACACCAAGAAAATACAGTGAAAAAAACAATTATATTTCTGAGTGTGAAAAACTTAAACGTTGCTGTAACGTTTTCTAAGGAATCGGCAGTATTTGTATCTACATGATTTGAATCCAATAAAGTATGAGAAAAGTCATGATCAAAAAAATGTGAATCACCTATTCCGATAAGAATTAATGCTGTTTGGATAATAAATAACGCTGAGGAAGGAAAGGCAATAAACCAATAAAAGTGAAGAGCGGGGGATAAAGTATTCCACCATTCGGTCAAAACTAAAACCTCCTAATAAAAATATGTATAATAATATTATAATACATATCATGTGAAAATCCTGCTAAAATGTATAAAGTTTTATAAAAATTAATAACCGATTTTGATGCAATAGCATCAAAATCGGTTATAAGTGCATAAATATGTTGAAGCTTAAACTTATATATTTCCCCACAACGGTAACGGGAAAGTGGCTCTTAACCCGTTACCTTGAGCACTCTGCATAAACAGAGCATAAAAGGGGAAAACAAATAAAAGTAAGTTGGCATTGTTATATTTATATATAATTATACATATTTATGCACAAAAAATCAATGAAAATTCTGTGAATTATAGTGGCTCAAATAACTTTGAAAATTAGAACCCTATAGATACATTACTCAGTTATTGATGCAATAAATAATTTCTGGCCTGCCATAATGTTATTGTTCTGGATTCCGTTATCATCCGTAAGTATTTGAATCCCTGTAGTTACATTTACATTTGGCATATTCTTCAATACTATGTTATATAAGGTATCTCCGTTCCCAACAGTATAAATTTCACCAGTAGTAAGATAGTGCTCTGGTAATTTGATTTTCATTCCGACTTTAATATCTGTACTCTTTGATAAGTTGTTAGCTTTCAATATGACCTTAGCTGCAATCTGTTTAGGACAGGTATCACTATATTTACTGCTTATAGAATCAAGAGTATCTCCTTGGATTACTGTGTAATCTGTAAGAGTTCCGATTCTACTTGTGAGTGTACTCATTGTACTTGTGCTTTTATCGTCATTAGTGTCGTTTTTGTCATCGTCTTTATTAGTGTCCTTATCATTAACGCCGGCATTGGCAGCACTGGTGTCAGTAGTTTCTATAAACAAAAGATCTCCTGTTCTTATAGTGTCGTTTGAAAGAAAGTTATCATTTAAAATAGCCTTAACTGCATCATTCAACTTTGAATCCTTCATGTACTTTGTAGCTATGGATGAAAGAGAGTCACCGCTCTTAACAGTATAGCTTATTCCATTAGTAATATATTTCTCCGGGATTCGCAGCTTCATACCCGCTTTAACATCATTGGAATTCTTTAGATTATTGGCATCCAATATTGCTTTTGTTAAAATGGTTGAAGGGCATTTTTCTTCATAATTTTTGCATATATCTTTTAATGTTTCAGCATCTTTTACGGTATATTCAATGTACTTTCCTGTAGAATTATTTGCTGTGTTGGAATTAGTAT
>JAEZDX010000381.1 GCA_023417975.1 Bacillota bacterium | reverse complement strand
CCACATTCCACTGCCTGTTCACCAATGAGAATTGTTCCCATATCATTCAATAATTCATCTGTCTGAAGCATCATTTTTTGCAAATTTTCTTTATCTATCTTTGAAGTTCTCGTAACAAAATCAATTATTCTTTTTTGCATTTTATTGAAATACTCAAAGGTCTGCGGAACACCTATAATTAATCCGGTCATTCTTATAGGGTGCACTATCATTGTAGCTGTAGGAGAAATAAATGAATACCTGGCAGATGTGGCCAGCGGTACTCCTATTGAATGGCCACCTCCTATCACTAACGAAACCGTAGGTTTACTCAAGCTGTTTATCATTTCAGCTATTGCCAATCCAGCTTCTACATCTCCGCCTACGGTATTTAGCACTATTAGCAGGCCCTCCACTTTTTCATCTCTCTCCATACCAATAAGCTGTGGAATTACATGCTCATATTTTGTAGCCTTAGTTTGAGGCGAAAGAAGATTGTGTCCCTCTATTTGCCCAATTATAGGAACTATTTGTATTCTTTCGTCAGGTTTTGGAATATCGGAACTTCCGAGCTCTTTTATATTCTCTAATTTTTCTTCTTTTTGTTCAATTTTTTCTTCATCAGCCAAAGCAATCCCTCCATATACATTTGCTTCTTTTATTTTGCTCAATGGAGGGTATTAATATTCTCCTTCAATGCTTGTTATAATCCAAACTCCTCATGTAAAGAAAGAATAGCTTTTTCTGTATTTGTTGATTTTACAAGACACCAAATAGTCATATGTGAATCCGCTGTCTGAAGAACATCTATTTCTTCTATTCTCAGCCTCTTTAAAATTCTTGCCATAACTCCAGGAACACCCTTCATACCTGAGCCAATTATGGCAATCTTGCTACATTCCTCTTCCGTACTAAAGTTCAATTTGAATTTTTGCAGCAGGGCATAGACGCTATCTTTATCTTTATCATCTATAGTAAATATCTTTTCGTGAGGAAATACATTTATCAAATCAATACTAATATTATTCTCGCCTAAAAGGTCTAATATATTATCATAGTTTTGATTTTCTTTATTTTTTTCGTATATAATTTTTATCTGAACTCTTTCACTCATAAAAGT
Source organism: Bacillota bacterium (assembly GCA_023417975.1). GTDB lineage: Bacteria > Bacillota > Clostridia > Clostridiales > Clostridiaceae > JAEZDX01. Next base: position 11,019 of record JAEZDX010000381.1, on the reverse strand, counting down.
TATTCCGGTTACTATCTTATTGGCATCAGTAAAGATACTGTTTGTAATTTGTGTTCCTTCATGATCGTTTAAAGTGTTTTTAATAGATAATTTCACATTATATTTCATCGCAGCTTCAACTGCTCTTGGGTGTATGACCTTTGCTCCTTGATCTGCCAGTTGAAAAACTTCATTATAGCTTATTTGTCTGATAAGAGAAGCGTTACTTACTATTCTTGGATCTGCTGTCATTATTCCATCTACATCTGTATATATTTCAACCTCATCTGCTCCGAGTGCTCCGCCTATTATAGCTGCGGATGTATCACTACCTCCTCTTCCCAAGGTTGTTATATATCCATTTTCACTTATTCCTTGAAAGCCTGTTATCACAGGTATAAAAGAGGATTTTAGCAGTTCCATTACTCTTGCTGTATCTGCTTTTATTACTTCAGCATTACCAAAGTCCTCATTAGTTATCAACCCGGCTTGTCCTCCAATTAGAGGTACTGATTTATATCCAAGCTTACTTAGCTCTGAACTAAAGATAACAGAACTTATAATTTCCCCGCAGCTCATTAAAAGATCTGTACCTTGCCTGTTATTTTTTTTAAAGTCTTCATCTACTAGTGAAAGCAGTGAGTCTGTGGCATAGGGTTCTCCTTTTCTTCCCATAGCAGAAACAACCACTACGGGTTTATACCCTTTTTGAATGCATTCAATTACTTTCTTAATTGCTAAATTTCTTCTTTCCTTTGTACATACTGATGTACCGCCAAATTTCTGAACTATTATTTTCATCCTTTACCTCCAAGACTTATAATCTTGTTTTTTTCATTAGCTGCTCCTCAGCATCAATAATGATGGTCCTTAACCCTATCTTCTTTACACAGTTCCAAGGAACCTCTATAAATTCGTTGTTTCCAAAAAAACCAAACTTACTTTGAGATTTGTTAAGTATAAGCAGCTTTAAAAAACCATTTTCATCTATAACTACGTCATTGTTGGCCAGATAATTATACTTTTCACCGTCATTAACATTAATAATCTCGTATTTTTCTATCTCACTGTAAAGCTTTGAATTATCGCCCATAATATAACCTCCTTAAAATTATGGGGTGTAAGTTCAATAATTAATTTATTCATGTTCAAACGGCATTAGTGCTTCGCGTTTCTGATGCATAAATAAGTTAATTTACCTTTTACCCCTTTATATAAAGATTTTATGAAAAGCTACTATATTATATTACAGGCGAAAACAGTATAATTTATAATATTTACATCTGTTTATAACATTTTTTTACTTGAGGTTTGCCTAAAAGCAACTCCGTCCTGTTGTAATATTTCTTTATAGTGATCTATTTCAATTTTATTTCCTACAAAGGCCGAATTCAATATTCCGTTACCAAAGGTTGAATTCAGTACTTCTCTAAGCTTCTGTTGATTAATCAAATCAATTTTCTTTATTATCTCATCGGGAGTATTTATCTTGTTTAAGAATAACATATTTTTGCCATTATTAAACATTTTACTGCTGGTACTTTCCAGTCCCAAAACTAAACCTCCCTTAATCTGCTCCTTTGATTTATAAAGTCTTTCATCACTTATGCCTTTTTTTACGAAGCTATCAATTTCTTCCATTATAAGTTTTAAAGCATCACTTGCGTACTTTGAATTCAGTCCTGTATATATAATGATAACTCCGGTATTATTAAATGAAGCAATATAAGAATATATCGTATAGCAAAATCCATATTCCTCACGGACTTTCTGGAATAGAAGGGATGAAACTCCCCCGCCTAAAACATTATTAAGCAGTGACAGTGCGTATATATCATCATCGCCTAATGGTATACCTTTTATTCCTAAGCTTATGTGAAGTTGTTCTATTTTTTTTGTTTTATATATGCTTCCTCTTTGTATTTCAGGCGTTGAATACTTAGTAATTTTCCTATTTTGAGCTTTCCATTGTCCAAAGTACTTCTCTACTAATGCTTCTACATTATCAATATTCACATTTCCGCAAATGGATACTACAGAGTTCTCCGGTATATAGTATGAACTTATATAATTAACTATTTCTTCCCTTGTAAAGCTTCTTACAGTAGCTTCAGTTCCCAAAATCGGTAGTGCCAAAGTATCCTTTCCCCATGCAACTGCGCTGTGTAATTCACTTACAACATCTTCAGGAGTATCTTCACCCATATTTATTTCTTCTATTACTACTCCCTTTTCCTTCTCTATATCCTCTTCATTGAAGCAGCTATTAAACAGCATATCTGCCAGTACCTCGAGAGATAGCTCTAGGTGAGTATCTAAGGCCTTTATATAAAAGCAGGTAGCTTCCTTGCCTGTAAATGCATTTATCTGTCCACCTACATCCTCAATTACCTCTGCAAGCTCCTTTGCACTTCTCTTTTTAGTGCCCTTAAAAAGCATATGTTCAATAAAGTGTGATATACCGTTGTTCACGTCATTTTCATTTCTGGAGCCATTTTCTACCCACAATCCTACGCTCACAGATTTTACATAATCTATTTTTTCAATTACGACTCTCAGACCATTTGATAACTTGATCACATTGTACATGCTCTCACCGCCTCTCATAAAAAATAAAAAGGCATTACGCCCTTCTATTTTAAACTTCTTTTTCTTCGCTTTCGTTGTCTTTTATTGCATCTTTTCTTGAAAGATTAATTCTGCCTTGGTTATCTATTTCCGTAACCTTAACTAAAATCTCATCTCCTACAGATACTATATCTTCTACTTTATTTACCCTATTCACATCCAACTTGGATATATGAACTAAGCCTTCCTTATTAGGCAGTATTTCCACAAAAGCACCAAAGGTTGTAATCTTTGTTACTTTTCCAAGATATACTTCTCCAACCTGAACTTCCTTAGTAAGATCCTCTATAATTTTTATAGCACGTTTTGCACCAATACTGTCACTGGACATTACAAATATCTTACCATCGTCCTTTATGTCAATTTTTACACCTGTTTCTGCAATTATCTTATTGATAACCTTTCCTCCGGTACCAATAACATCTCTAATCTTTTCCGGATCTATACTCATTGTATAAGCTCTTGGAGCATATACTGATAAATCTGGCTTAGGAGCAGAAATGCAAGCATTTATCTTTTCTATTATATGCAGTCTCGCCGTTCTAGCTAAATCTATAGTCTTTCTGATACACTCATTAGATAATCCTTTAATCTTTGTATCAACTTGTATTGATGTAATACCTTCAGTTGTACCTGCCACTTTAAAGTCCATATCCCCAAAGAAATCTTCAATTCCTTGAATATCAGTAAGAATTTCCTCTTGAGTTAAGTCTTCACTTGTAACAAGACCCATAGCAATACCTGCTGCCGGTCTCTTTATTGGTACACCTGCATCAAGAAGAGCTAATGTACTTCCGCATACACTGGCCTGAGAAGTTGATCCGTTAGAACTTAACACTTCAGATACTAATCTTATAGTATATGGGAACTCCTCTTCTGAAGGAATCAATGGCTGAAGTGCTCTTTCAGCTAATGCGCCATGACCTATTTCTCTTCATCCAGGTCCTCTCATCGGTCTTACCTCTCCAACACTATAGGATGGAAAATTGTAATGATGCATATACCTTTTGAATTCTTCTTCACCTAGTCCGTCAAGTATCTGTACATCGCCTAAAGCTCCTAATGTTGCAACTGTCAGTACTTGAGTAAGTCCCCTTGTAAAGAGTCCTGTACCGTGAGTTCTTGGCAAAATTCCAACTTCACAGCTTATAGGTCTTATCTGATCAAACTTTCTTTCATCAGGTCTTCTTTTTTCACTAAGAACCATATTTCTTACAATTTTCTTTTGAAGTTTATATACAACATCAGCAATATCTGCCAAATTGTCTGGATACTTCTCATTAAACATCTCACCAATCTTAGTCTTTGCAGCATCCATAGCTTCATTTCTCTTATCTTTATCCGATATGTACATAGCTTCTTTTATCATACCAAAGGCAAAATCAGTAACTTCTTTTTCAATCTCCTCATCTACCTTGTAAACTTCAAAAGCAGCCTTCTCTTTACCATACTTTTGCATACATTCTTTCTGGAAAGCAGCTATCTTTTTACATTCATCAAAGCCGAATATTATAGCATTATACATTACATCTTCAGGAATTTCCTGTCCGCCGGCTTCTATCATCATTACTCTTTCCTCAGTTGCACATACTGTAAGATCCATTGTACTTCTTTCTCTTTCCTTTGAAACAGGATTAATTACGAAGTTTCCATCAATTAGACCTACTGAAACTGCAGCTACAGGATCAGAGAACGGAATACTTGATAAGCTTAATGCTAAAGATGCAGCATTAATAGCTAATATTTCAGGTATATTATCAGGTTCAACAGACAAGACAGTGCATACTACTTGAACGTCATTTCTGTAACCCTTTGGAAAAAGCGGTCTTAGCGGTCTATCAATAGCTCTTCCGCTTAAGATTGCATTTTCAGAAGGCTTACCCTCTCTCTTTATAAATCCTCCAGGGATTTTACCTACTGCATACAGCCTCTCTTCATATTCAACACTAAGTGGGAAAAAATCAATACCTTCTCTTGGCTTTTCAGATGCATTTACATTCACTAGGATTACTGTATCTCCATAGCTAACTAACATTGCACAATTAGATAATCTCCCAATCTTGCCATATTCTGCTTTTAATTTTCTACCAGCAATTTCATGTTCCATTATATGGCTCATAATATTAAACCTCCCTTCGATACATTAATATTATTTACAAAATAATACTTATTATTTATTTTTTAAAATAATAGAGCGGTTTAACCGCTCTAGTTATTTTCTTAAACCAAGTTTTTCAACGATAGCACGATATCTCGTAATATCTTGAGCCATAAGATAATTCAATAAACCTCTTCTTTGTCCAACCATCATAAGCAGACCTCTTCTTGAGTGATGGTCCTTCTTATGCACCTTTAAATGGTCATTCAAATGATTGATTCTGTCTGTAAGTAATGCAATCTGTACTTCTGGAGAACCAGTATCTCCTTCATGTCTTGCATACGCTTGAATTAACTCGCTTTTTTTTGCCTTATCCATGTCAACACCTCCAAATTATAAACCCCTTACTCCAAGACGACAGTTGGCAATTCATATCTCTTAGGGTAAGGTTCACAAAGATTATTATATCAAACCAACTTTTAATTGTAAATTATTTTTTTCAAAAAACTTCTACATTTTTACCTTTTACGTAATTATAATCCTTTTTCATCTGAGCAATTAACTCATCTAAAGAAGAAAACCTTATTTCATCTCTTATTCGTTCCATAAAAAATATTTCTAAATCATCACCATAAATATATTTATTAAAATCAAGGATATAAGTTTCTATATTAATTTTATTGGTGCATTCCACTGTTGGATTATAGCCTACATTAGTCATTCCTTGGTATATATTATCCTTATATTTCACATTGGAATAGTACACTCCGGGTTTAGGTATTACAAAGTTTTCTTCAACCAAGATGTTGGCTGTTGGGTACCCAAGTTTTCTTCCGAGCTGTTTCCCCTCTACCACCTTACCCTTAAGTTTAAAGGGCCTAAACAGCATTTGATTTGCCTCAGCTATCATTCCATCTTCTATAAGCTTTCTTATCCTTGAACTACTTACTAATTCCGTTTCAAAGTCCATAGGATTAATAACAGAAACACTAAATCCATATCTTTTCCCCAAATCCAACAGCAAGTCAACAGTTCCTTGATTCTTGTAGCCAAACCTATAGTTGAAGCCTACTACTACGCCGCCCATGTTATAATTTGATATAAGATGCTTTACAAAGACTTCAGCATTCATTTTCATTATATCCTCACTAAAATCTACAAGACATAAAATATCAATCCCGACAGACTGTAACAGTTGTATCTTAGTTGGATTATCCATGAGAAGCTTTGGAGCTATATTAGGATTGACTATTGTCAGCGGATGATTTTCAAAAGTGTAGACCATACTCAATCCACTGTGCATATTTGATAATTCCTTACATTTTTCTATGAGGCACATATGCCCAATATGCAACCCATCGAAGCTTCCAAGAGCGATATACGTTTTTTCGTTAAATGTCCCATCAAAATTATTACCTATTATCTGCATAAGTGTACTCCTAAATTAGTAAAGTCGATATTTTAAATGAATTTTCATATCTTTTACCAATACCCAATAATTGATTATCCATATTATATACCTTATATACTTCTTTATCTATAGTATGGATAAAATTTTTATCGTTAACTTCAACACCGTTTCTTAAAAGCCTCTCAAATTTGGCATCAACATTAATTGACGGAAGCTTATTTAATGCTTTATCCATAGATATCACATACTGTTCCAAATTACTGCTGTCAAGATTATCTATATTAACTGCATCCTGCAATTTAAACTCCCCGGAAAAACTTCTTTCAAGTGCACTCATCATAGCACCACAGCCTAGTTTCTCGCCAATGTCAAAACACAAGCTTCTTATATAAGTACCCTTAGAACATTCTACATCAAATGAAACTCTATTTTTTTCTATTCTCAATATGTTTATATTATCTATAATAATTTTTCGAGCTTGTCTTTCAATCTCAACACCGTCCCGAGCTAACTCATAGAGCCGCTTTCCTTTATGTTTGATTGCCGAATACATAGGTGGAACCTGCATTATTTCTCCCTTGAAGCATTGAATTGCTGCAATTATATCCGCTTCACTTGAAATAACCTCTTTCTCACAAAGGATTTTACCCTCACGGTCATAAGTATCCGTTACTATTCCCAAGGTCATTTCAACTCTGTAGCCCTTTTTCCCTTCCATTATATAATCTATAAGCTTTGTGGCCTTTCCAATACAAATAGGCAGTACACCACTGGCAGCAGGATCTAATGTGCCGGTATGCCCTACCTTTGTTCCTTTTACAATCCTTTTTATCCTATTTACTGCATCAAAGGAAGTAATGCCTACAGGCTTATAACAGTTAATTATTCCATCCATAGCTATAACGAATCCCCAATCATCTTTATCAAGTCTTTTTTAAGGCTTTCTAAGTCTCCAGAATATGTGAATCCGGCAGCCTTTGGATGGCCGCCCCCTCCAAATATCTCAGCCAGTTTTCTTACATCATAATTAGTTTTTGATCTCAAGCTGATTTTATATTTATCTTCATTTTCTTTAATAAATATAACTACTTCTACACCTTCAATCTCCGTTCCTAATGAAACTAAGTCGGAAACATCTGCAGGATCTACAGAAAGCTGCTCTGTTACTTGCTTTCTTGCCTCAATTACGCATAGCTTACCTTCAAACAAAAGATACATTTCATCAATTAGTCTTCCCGCCAGTTTTACCAAAGGGAACTTTTTGTTTTCATAAATTTTTCTATGAATATCAGGAAAATCTATACCCTTTTCAATTAAAGCACCTGCAATTTTATGAGTAAGTACGGTTGTATTAGAATATTTAAAGGAACCACAATCAGTAATAATCGACGTATACAAACAAATAGCCATGTCGTTGTCTATATCTACATTCATTTTTTGAAGAAGTAAATATATCATCTCGCCCATGGCTGAATATTGAGTATCGACGAAATTAACATCTCCATAATAATCATTTGAAACATGGTGATCAAGGTTCAGCAATCTGTAATATCTTCCCTTACCTTTATCCAAATCACAATTTATTCTTGCCACATTTCCACAATCCAAAATTATCAGAGCATCATAATTACTTTCCAATCTCCCTGAACTTTTATTGATTTCCTCAACGGAGGGAAGAAAGTTAAATACTTCTGGAGAATTTTCCTTACATAGTATATTAACTTTCTTTCCTAGCTTCCTTAAGCCAAGCATTAACGCTAAGGAACTTCCAATAGAATCTCCATCAGGTGATACATGAAAAGAAATTCCGATACTTTCGCACTTATTTATCTCTTCAATCACTTGTTCAAACATATCATTCACCTTTAATTTTATGCAAAAGTTCATCAATATGCATGCCATGTTCAATAGAATTATCCAATTCTATGATAATTTGAGGAGTATATCTTAAATTTATTCTACTTCCGATTTCTTTTCTAAGAAATCCGGCAGAATTTTTCAATGCTGTCAAAGTACTTTCTTTCTCCTCATCTTTACCGAATATACTTACATAAACCTTTGCATATCTCAAGTCTTTGGTCACATCGACCTTAGTAATACTTACCTTAGCACTTATACGAGGATCTTTTAAATCATCCCGTATTATTTCACTCAATTCTTTTCTAACTTCTTCATTAATTCTACTATTCCTATAATTTGCCATTTACGTCACCCCTTTATAGATGATCTCTTTTTACTTCCTCCATTGTGAATGCCTCTACTATATCGCCTTCCTTAATATCGTTAAACTTCTCAATACTAAGTCCGCATTCATATCCTGCAGCAACTTCCTTAGCATCATCTTTAAATCTCTTTAATGAAGCCAATTTGGTTTCCAATATTACAATACCATTTCTTATAATTCTTATATCGCTGTTTCTTGTTATTTTTCCATCTAGCACATAACAACCGGCTATTGTACCAACATTGGAAATCTTATAAGTCTGTCGTACTTCCACTCTTCCCAATACAACCTCTTTATAATCAGGTTCCAACATTCCTATCATAGCTGATTTTATGTCCTCTATTGCATTATAAATTACTCTGTAGGTCTTTATATCCACATTATCTTTTTCAGCTATAGCAGCTGCATTAACATCCGGTCTTACGTTAAATCCGATTATTATTGCATTTGATGCAGAAGCTAGAGTTACATCAGTTTCAGTTATTGCACCTACTCCACCATGTAAAACTCTTACCTTTACATCATCTGTTGAAAGCTTTTCTAAGGACTGTCTCATAGCTTCAACAGATCCTTGTACATCGGCCTTCACTATAAGTCCCAATTCCTTTACTTTTCCTTCTTGAATTTGACTGTATAAATCTTCAAGAGATACTCTGTTACCTGACTGCTGCTGATCCTTAATCTTTTCTTTTCTTGTCTCAGCCATCTGTCTTGCAGTTTTCTCATCTCTTACAACATTAAATCTATCACCTGCAGCAGGAACTTCGGAAAGACCTAATACTTCTACGGGAATTGACGGTCCGGCTGATTTTATTTTCTTACCTTTATCGTCAAACATAGCTCTGATTTTACCGTATGTAGAGCCGACAAGAATTGATTCTCCCACATGTAGTGTACCATTTTGAACTAGTAAGGTCGCCACAGGTCCTCTTCCCTTATCAAGCTTAGCTTCAATAACTGTTCCTTTAGCCTTTCTTGAGGAATTAGCCTTTAATTCCAACATTTCTGCTGTAAGGATTACCATTTCTAGTAAGTCGTCGATTCCTTGCTTTGCTTTAGCTGACACTGGAACTACAATTGTATCACCGCCCCAATCTTCTGCAAGTAGACCAAACTCAGTAAGCTCTTGCTTCACTCTATCAGGATTAGCATCCGGTTTATCCATCTTATTAACAGCAACTATCATTGGTACATTGGCAGCCTTACAATGGCTTATTGCTTCTTCAGTCTGAGGCATTATTCCATCATCTGCTGCAACTACGAGAATTACTATATCAGTAATTTGGGCACCTCTAGCTCTCATAGAAGTGAAAGCTTCATGTCCTGGTGTATCTAAAAATGTGATTCTCTCATCATTTATAGTTACTGTATAAGCTCCAATATGCTGAGTGATTCCGCCTGCTTCCGTCTCTGTAACTTTTGCCTTTCTAATAGCGTCCAACAATGAAGTCTTACCATGGTCTACGTGTCCCATTACTGTTACAACCGGAGGCCTTTTTTCAGTATTTATATCTTCCTCATTGTCTACTTCTTCCGCTATAGAGTTTTCCTCTTCAGCCTTCTTTACTACATCAAAATTGAATTTTGCAGCTACTTTTTCTGCTGTTGAAAAATCAATTTCCTGATTAATGGCAGCCATTACTCCACAGAAGATTAACTGCTTAATAACCTCGGTAGTTGGTTTATTCAATTTCTCCGCAAATTCTTTAACCGTTATTGTATTTGGAATCTCAACAATCCCATGTTCGCTTTCAGTGTCTGCACTTTCCTTTGCGTCAACTTCATCATTATCTCTTCTGTTCTTGTTTCTATTTTTTCGTCCTTTAACAACTGTATTCTGCGGAACATATATTTCTTCATATTTTGCCACTATATCTTTTTCTTCTTCTTTTGATTCGCCGTCAGCAGCATTAGCAACAGTACCGGTTCCGGCACTGTTTTTATCGCCTAACAACTCTTTTATTAATTCTGCGTCTTCATTTTCTATAACACTCATATGATTTTTCACTTCAACACTAAACTCTTCTTGAAGAAGAGTAATCAAGTCCTTACTGGATATATCTAATTCCTTTGCTAATTCATATACTCTTATTTTGGACATATATTCACCCCCGGTTATTTTGGTTGGCATTAAAAATTTCAATCAACCTGTTGCCCATATTTCTGTCAATTATACATAATATGTTTATTTCTTTTCTTCCAATGATATTTGCCAACGTCTCTTTTCCATAATTACGTATTATAGGAACTCCGGCATTAGCGCATAATCTTTCAAACTTCTCATAAGAATTTGCAGAAATATCATCGGAAATAATACAAACATAAGCTCTTTTATTTTTTAGAATTTCTTCACATTTGTTATATCCTTCAATCAATTTTCCCGCTCGTTTTGTTAAAGCCAAAAACTGAAGAAAATTATCCTGCATCGATTGTTTCTCCTCGTAATTTTTCATATAGTTCCTGTGAAATTTTTACCTCTAGGTTATTTTCCAACCTTTTGGTTTTAAAAGCTTTCTCCAAGCATTGAAGATTACGGCACACATAGGCCCCTCTTCCAGGTTTTTTCCCAGTCAAGTCCATGGATACCTCTCCATCTTTATTTTTTACAACTCTCACCAGTTCCTTTTTAGGTTTCATCTCCATGCAACCGGTACACATTCGTAAAGGTATCTTCTTTAC
>JAEZDX010000285.1 GCA_023417975.1 Bacillota bacterium | reverse complement strand
ACCTTATATCTTGGAATAAGGTCCTTCATTACTCTTGTTATAATATGTCCTACATGCGGCTTTCCATTTGCTGTTCGAGGTCCATCATAGAAAGTAAAGTATTCCCCCTCCTTTTCATATCGAAGTTTTTTTGGATAATGTCTTTATTGTCCCAAAGCTTTCTTATATCCTTTTCCATTTGTACAAAGGTTCTTGACGAATCCACTTTCTTGTACATAGTTTATCCCCTTCCTTTTAAGTTAGTAATTCTCAACTGTTTTAAATTATGCCTTTTATTTTACCATTTTAAACAAAAAAACCTCATCCTACAGGACGAAGTTATAATCGCAATACCACCTTTAAAGTTTAATTTTCAGGCACGCAGCTTTATATATGTCCAAGCTTTTATACCCTATCCTATAACGTTGGATTACGGACTCACTTACTAGACACACTGAATTTATCATTGCAGTATACCATTCGGCTATCAACTCCGCGGTGATTTTCCATAAAGGCTGCCTATGACTTTTCACCAAACGTCACTCTCTGAAAGTTCGCCTATTAAGTACTTCTCCGCTTCACGGCTTTTCGACTACCTTAGATTATATTACAGTATATGGTTGTTGTCAATTCAGAATTTAGAGTAGCAAAAAAATACGGAAAACATAGTATATATTAGAAACAAATGAAAATATTGCTTGCTGCGTTACCTGTATAACATATCCGCTCAGGTGATGCGGAACCCGACATGCTCAAGGATAATAAAAAATGAAACTACTTTCAGAAAGGTGGATTAAAATGAGTAAATGTTGTGAGAGACCAATGCCAATAATGCCGGCACTACCAACAAATGACAATTGTATCTGCAGCTTCCCTACCCTTGTTATACTAATTCTTATAGTACTTCAATTCTCAAAATGCAAGGGCTATAGACATGATGACGATGACGACGACTGTGAAAGACCACGTACCTGCAATGAAGTAGACAGCGGCATACTATTCATCATTGCATTGTTCTTCTTATCTTGTGTAGGCTGCGGCAAAGGATTCGGCAGATATTAACAAAAACAACAAATGCAGAGGGCTTAATGCCCTCTCTTGGTCTATAGAAAAATCGTCATATGCAATTATCTTAGCTTACATATATAGCCTTTACAGGACACCTTTCATAGCAAGCTCCGCAGTTTATGCATTTTGAATAGTCAATTGACGCAACATTATTGTCAACCTTTATCGCCTCCGATTTACATTCCTTCTCACATAATCTACAAGCTATGCAGCCTTTTGAACAGTTATCTCTAGTGATCTTTCCAACATGCTCAGAGCTGCAGGCAACTCTATATTTTTTATTTACGGGTACAGCTTCTATGAGTTTCTTAGGACATACCTTAATGCACATTCCACAGTTTGTACACTTTTTCTCATCAACAACAGCAACACCATTTTCAATAGTTATTGCGTCAAATTTACAAGCTTTTACACAGCAACCTAAACCTGCACATCCATATGAACAGCCGTCATTTCTTGAGGCTTTTGAAGCTTCAGCACAAGTAGAATACTTTTCATACTCTATTTTTACTTTTCTTGAATTGCAGTCTCCCTTACACTTTACAAACGCAGCTTTTCTTTCAACATTATTTTCCTTAGCAAGCGTATCTTCCGCTAATCCCATGATGTAAGCTATTTTAGACGCACAAGCCGCTCCTCCAACAATGCAGGCATCTATGGGAGCTCCTTCTTCCACAATAGCGGCAGCAAATGCATCACAGCCAGGAAATCCACAGCCTCCACAATTAGCACCAGGCAGTATGGCACGTATTTGAGGAATTTTTTCGTTTACCTTAACCTGAAACTTTTGCGATGCATATCCTAATAATATACCGAAAATAAGTCCTAGAGAACCTAATATCAAAACAGCATATATTATATTTACATAATTCACAACTTCACCCCCTATTGAATAAGTCCTTGAAATCCTAAAAAGGCAATAGACATCAGACAGGCAGTAAATAATGTTATAGGGAGTCCTCTCAGCGCTTCAGGTATTGACTCGTTATTGTCAATATTCTGCCTTATAAAGGACATTAGTACTATAGACAGCATATAGCCCAAAGCAGATGCAACACCATTAACTACCGATTCTAAAAAGTTATATGACTCCTGTACATTCAGCATTGCCATACCTAATACAGCACAATTTGTAGTTATAAGAGGAAGATATATTCCTAGTGCCTTGTACAGCCCTGGAGAATATTTCTTTATAACCATTTCCACAAACTGCACCAGGGCTGCTATCACAAGAATAAATGCTATGGTAGATAAATATTCAAGCTTTAAAGGTATAAGCATAAAGTTATTAACTACATAGGTTATAACCGATGCTATAGTCATTACAAAGGTTACAGCCAAGCCCATGCCTATGGCTGCATCTTTTTTCTTTGAAACACCTAGGAAAGAACATATACCCAAAAACTTTGATAAAACGTAATTATTTATAAGTACCGCACTAATAAAAATCAAAAGCAAATTCATATTCTAGTCCTCCTTATAAATTGCTTCCATGGCATTGACCAGCCATACTGCATCCCGCACAATTGTGTTCTAATACCTTTGGACTTTGGCCTTTAGCCTTTGCTCTTTTAATGTTTATATAATTAATAACCGCCATTAGACACCCAAGTGTAAAGAATGCTCCCGGGGCCAAAATCATAATGGAAACCGGTTTGTAAGACGCCGGCATGATGCTAATATTAAAAAAAGTACCTGCTCCTAAAATTTCTCTTATTGTTCCTACGATAACCAGTGCTGCCGTAAACCCCAAGCCCATTCCAACGGCATCAAATATTGATGAGAACACCGAGTTTTTCGAAGCATAAGCCTCAGCTCTGCCTAATATAATACAGTTAACTACTATAAGAGGAATAAATATTCCAAGGGATTTATATAACTCGGGAATATAACCTTGCATAAGCATTTGAATTACCGTCACAAAGGACGCTATTATAACAATATATGCAGGTATCCTTATTTTATCCGGAATAACCTTTCTTAGTGCTGAAATCATGGCATTTGAAAAGATTAGTACAATCATAGTTGCCAAGCCCATGCCTATTCCATTCTTGGCTGAAGTTGTAACTGCCAAGGTAGGACATGTAGCTAGTACTTGGACAAAAATAGGATTCTCAGTAAAAACCCCATTTTTCAGTCTTTCAATTATTGTTTTCATATTATGAGCCCCCCTTACAATCAATTTTCACTGGCAGCTGAAACTCCATCGGTATCATCATTTCCCGAATCGCTTTGAGTTCCGCTGTCACTTGCTCCGGATACAGCATCTTCAGCTTTGTTGTCCCATTCGACACCTTTGATATCTTTCATATAAAATGCAATTGCTGTATTTATTCCGCTGCTTACGGCTTTAGACGATATAGTCGCTCCGGATATAGCTTCAACCTCATTACTATTTTTTGCCTCAGTCTTCACCATAGTTATCCCTTTAGTAATTTCTTTACTTTTAAACTTGTCAGAAAATTTGCTTTCTCCTATTCTGGCACCTAATCCAGGAGTTTCTTTCTGGTCTACTACTTTTATTCCGGTAAGTTTATCTTCCTTTGAGACTGCTACAAGCATATCTATAGGTCCATGGAAGCCCTTTGAGGTAACTTTCATAATATATCCCAAGGATTCACTCCCTTTAAAAGCTTCAAAAGCTTCTGTCACTCCAAGCTTATCCGCCTTATCCTTGTTTTCAACAGTGACATCTGATATTTTTTCCGTTCCGGGTAATAATTCCTGTAAATAGCTTTGAGAAATTTTTGAATTAGCTGCTATGGTTGGAGCTGTGAGTTCATTTACAAAGCCAAGACAAAGTCCTGATAAGGCTGTGATAACAAATAGTATAATACCAAGCTTTAAATTTTCTTTCATCACACTGACAGCTCCCTTCCCTTTTTCTTTTCTGTTAAATAATTTATTACAGGGGTAAACAAATTCATAAAAATCACAGCATAATACGGACCATCCGGGTTATGACCAATAGTGGCAAACACAATAGCTAATGCACCAAAGCAAAGTCCAAATACTAATTGACCAGCAATTGTTTTTGGAGTGGTGTACGGTTCAGTGGCCATTATAATTGCCGAGAAAAATAATGCTCCAGTGAGAACAGTCCCTTGAACATCCTTTCCGAGAATAACTGTAACTATAGCAGCAGATAAAATAGCAGCTATAGGAGTCACTGCAGATATCTTACGCCTTATGACAAGGTATACTCCGCCTAATAATATAGCTACGATAGAAGCTTCACCAATACTTCCTTTAGCTTGTCCTAAT
Organism: Bacillota bacterium; assembly: GCA_023417975.1. Taxonomy (GTDB): domain Bacteria; phylum Bacillota; class Clostridia; order Clostridiales; family Clostridiaceae; genus JAEZDX01. The sequence goes on along the minus strand of JAEZDX010000285.1, from coordinate 4,799 downwards.
AATAAGTTCAGTATATCTGAATTCATCCTAATAGAAGAATTTACAGGTGCGTATCCTGAAGGCTTTGTCATAACAACTGCCCAAGAAGCAATTAAAAACGCTTTTGCGGCTCCAGCAGGGTTCATGAAATTTCTTCCAATACCACCGAAGAACAGTTTTACTACAACAGTTGCAAAGATTGCGCCTGCAGCTGCTGTCCAAAGAGGTATATATGGAGGTAATATAAGCGCAAGTATTGCACCAGTTGCAACAGAACTCAGATCCTTCAAGGTTTGCTTCCTTTTTGTGATTACATTAAATACAAATTCTGCCGCTATACTGAAAATAATTGATATAAATATTATTTGTAACGCATGCATTCCATAAAAGTATATTCCTGCTCCTATTATCGGCAGTAATGCTATTAATACATCTACCATTTTAATCTTCACCTCTTTCATTAATAATAAAGTTATGAATAGATAGAGCGTGTCCGATTTTGAAATGTATAATCCCATCGTCCACAGTATTACTCAAGTTATATTATAACGTGAAACATAGAATATTGTAATGTTAAATCATGGTATTTCATACTGCATTTAATGATAATAATCAACAACTTGTTATAGTTTTAACTATAGCTTAACACAATAAAAAAAGCCTTTAACCCAACAATTTCAATAAATTCCAGTGCTATTTCTCTTTGTCGACAATTGCATTTTTATAGACCTTTTCAGTAATTATTGTTAAAAAAATATTTATCTTACTTTCAATAATATCCAATATGCATTGAAATTTATTTAGGTTAATGAGTTTTAATAAAACAAAAATTAGTAATACTAAAGCTATATAGAGCACAATGGACTATACTTCCTGTGTTCTATATACATTTACAGAAAGGAGATTTTTGTGTGAATACAAGATTAATAAGTAAATTTATGTCATTATTTATCATCCTTAACCTATTTTACTGTGAGGCTAATGCGGAAACCGTCCTATCAACTAACCCGAAGTTGAAATTCCATGCTGACGGTACCTTCAAAATTGTTCAATTTGCCGATATTCATGGCGGCCCACAAAAGGATACCAAAGCAATAACCTTAATGAATAATGTGTTAAATTATGAAAAACCGGATCTTGTAATACTTACCGGTGATAATACTGATGGAAAGTGCAGGACAGTAAAAGACATAAAGAAAGCAATAAACATAATAGCTGAGCCAATGGAATCGAAAAATATTCCTTGGGCCATAGCCTTTGGAAACCATGATGACGAGCATGGAGTTCTCACTAAAAAAGAAATGATGAAAATATATACAACCTATTCAAATAATCTCAGCCGATACGGTGATGAAAGCATATCGGGAGTCGGCAATTATAACCTGCTGATCGAAGGTTCAAAGGCGGCGGCTGCATTTAATATATATATATTGGATTCCGGTAAATATGCACCTGAAAATATAGGTGGTTACGATTGGATAAAACCTGATCAGATTAATTGGTATAAAAGTACAGCAAATGCTTTGAAGGAAAAATACAAAAGAACTATTCCTGCTATTATGTTTTTTCATATACCTTTAAAGGAATTTAAATTGGCTTGGGATAATGGCAATGCTGTGGGTCAAAGAAATGAGGAAGAAAATGCTTCAAAGATAAATAGCGGATTATTCTCTGCACTGCTTGAAATAGGTGATGTAAAGGGAGTCTTTTGCGGCCATGATCATACAAATGATTATTGTGCAGAGCTTTCAGGCATAAGATTAGGCTATGGGAGAAATGTTGGAAATCAAACCTACGGTAAAGATGGTCTGCCAAAAGCTGCTCGCGTCTTTTTAATAAAAGAGAATGAACTTGAAAATTTTCAAACTTGGATTCGAGCGGAATCTGATTTTTAATAAAGAAAATACTGAGCCATTGTAGTGGTCTCAGTATTCTTTTATCTATTTACTATTTTAATTTTTCAATGACCATGAAACAAGTACTGTCCGGTAAGCTTATACTGTTTCTTTCTTCATCAAATATCTGTACCTTTTGAGAAAGAGCCACCGTATAGCCTTCCTGAAGAAAATGCCTCCATTCAACTATATGTGCTTGCTCACCAAGTTCCTTTCCCACAAATTCCAGAAAGTCTGAAGGAGTAAAATATCCAAATTGCTCATTTACTTCATGTACATAGGACTTCTCCCCCCATGTATAAGTATAAAGAAATTCCATAGCATCATTTACAGGCATTACTACCTCATTTCTGCCTATAGTCTGGAACTGGATCTGCCTTCCCTTAAAATCAGAGGTATACCTTTTTAGAAACTCCATTCCTTCCTCTGACAGGAACTTAATTATCCTTTTTTCACCTATAGGTTCTGTCATAATTCCGTCTCTAATAATAATTCTTCCGCCTTCAGATATCACATCAAAAGCACTTCTTAATGCTGCTGCCAAAGTGGCATGATTAAACTTCTTACCATCATATTCTATATATGAAAATAGTTCATGAAGTATTGAGCAAAAAATTATAGTGTCTACAGATCCCTTTTCCATGTAGTCCGTAAGGTTTAATGCGTCCCCATACATAACTTCCCAGTTGTGATTTTCAAGAAGTTTTTTCTTTGACAAGGATTCAATAACATTTTGAGATATATCAACACCAATTATTCTTTTGCCGGGATAACGTTTTTCAATTATATCCATTAAAGCCCCTCCACCAGGACCAATATCTATCACTGTGTCACCGGCGATATAATCTAATATTATTTTTTTATAATCTATAGTGCTATTCATAGTGCTTAAATATTCTTCTTCTTCATAAAACCTGTCATACTTGTCCTTTCTAAGTTCAAAAAAATCAAATAATAGTACAATTGCCTTCTCATATAACACATCCGACTTTTCTGCTTCTGCACAAAAATCTATAAGCTTACTTCCTGCCGGAGAAAAGCTAAATGTAAAAAACACTGTTTCTTGGAATTCACTCTTATAGTCCATAGTATGCTTTACATGAATATTATCCCAATACCTACCATTTAAAATATCTTCTATTGAATGACTTAAAAGGTATTTCTCAATTATACGTTTCTTATATATATTTACTCGTTTTGTTTCTTCATGATCATAATATATTTCCTTCATAAATTCCTCAAAGCTTATATGCCTTATCTTATCCACGTTAAGACTTGTAGACAATATCAATAAGATTTTTATAAATTCTTCAAAGGATAAATCATATAGAGCCGCCTCAACATACCACAGCTGCACTTTTAAGAGGAGTCTGCTTACAAGTTTATATATTTGCTCATCCTGTAAGTATTTGCTATACTCTTTTTCGAAATCCTCTCCATTTTTTATAGATATCTCCCTTAGCGCCTTTAGCCTTTCCTTAAGATCATATTCCATAGAAAAATCTCCTTTTGCCAGAGAAACTGCTACGTTATTTACTTTTCCTTGGACCTTTTTCCAAAGCTCCTCAGACACAGCACTGATTACACAATAATTCAACACCTCAGTTATTTCTTTAAAAGTCTCAACACTTAATCTATTCCTTTCCATCAGCTTAACAAGTGGCAGATTTTCTTTAAGTGTCACTTCTCCTCTCAAGTATTGTCCAATCAACCCATGAGTTTTTATGAATTCATATATTATATCAGCTTCAGGATTATAATCGGTACCTGCGTGTTCCATAAATATTTGTGCGGATCCTATATTATGTACAAAAAGATTATACCCCTTATTTTTCCATTCCAACCTCCTGTGGGGAAGTCCTCCTTTTGACACCTCACACCACTTCAGCACCTCTTCCACTATATGCCTGCTGTATTCTGAAATCTCAACCTTTTCAAGTTCCATTAAGGTTCTCTCAACATAGTCTAATACGTAATTGTTCTTTGCATCTTTCAAAGAGGCTACTCTTTCTAAATTTATATTAATCTCATCTGTAATTCCAATATACAAAAGCCACTTTTCCTTCTTTAAGACAGATAAATCTCCACTTTTAAATGCCTTTACTGCATCCAATGCTTTCATATTTTACACCTCCGTACTATGTGATTTCTTTTCTCTTGATATGTATTTTATCACAATAACAGCATTTATTCAGCGCAGTATTTACTTTTTATTTTTATAATGCTATATATAAAGTATTATTAAATAAAGCAATAAACAGCTTTTTAAGGAGTGTTTGTTTTTGGATAAAGGATTCTTTTTAAGAGTTTATGATATAGTAGCACAAATACCTAAAGGTAAGGTTACTACCTACGGGCATATAGCTGCGCTGCTTGGTCAACCGAGAAGTGCCAGAGTTGTTGGCTGGGCTATGAAGGCAGCTCCTGAAGAGCTTAAGCTTCCTTGTCACAGAGTAGTTGCCAAAACAGGAGAAATGGCTCCCGGCCATGTTTTCCACTCTCAGGAAATTCAGCGCGAAATACTGATTTCCGAGGGAGTTACCTTTAATGACAAAGGATTAATAAATATGAAAAAGCATTTTTGGTGCGGAGAAAGCTTTATACAAAATGAATAACCTTCACTAAATACTACAGCCCGCAGAGTTGTACTGCGGGCTGCTTCAATAGTTATTGCTTTTTATTGACCATATGAATTGCCTGAGCTTTTAAGCCCATAACGGCTTCTGAAAAAGCTTCTGATAAGGTTGGATGCGCATGTACAGTGTTGATAATATCTTCTACCTTCATTTTATTGTTTATAGCTAATGCACCTTCATGAATCAAATCAGAGGCGTGGGGTCCCATTATATGTACCCCTATAATTATTTCCGTTTTATCACTGCCTTCACCTATTTCAGTGGATATTATCTTGACAATTCCCTCAGG
>JAEZDX010000239.1 GCA_023417975.1 Bacillota bacterium | reverse complement strand
ATTCCGGTATAACCATGCTTATATATAAGATGTGCTGGGGAAAGTGATCCCATCTGTTTTTTACATATTGGACAAATAATATAATCTTCAAATACTATATCATCAACATTCATTACATACTGCTCCTCATTTAAAAACTTGTATTTCAAAGCTGGTATACTTAAATTATTACCAATAGATTAATTATAACAGAAGTCGTACACATAAAAAAATTATTCAGATAAATTATTAAGGATAAGCAAGCAAATAAGGAATACTTTTATATGGAATTTAGTCATGTTATAATGGATTAATTGACCTTGACTGCAAATCTATTGTTATGCATTTTTAGTCTAAGTTCTGAAATTGTTGTATGTACAGAAATATTTATTGACCTTATGCGATTCTATTTTTAGCATTCCATTTACTTTCTAATAATAAAATTATAAATTATTCACATATCCTAAACCATATTAAAAATTGATACCTACCATTTTGCGAATATGCCTTACATAAGATGATATTTTATTACGAATATTAACGTGAATATTTTATCATACTTGTATGTTAAAATTTATTATAAAAAGAATTTTATGTTAACATATATATTTACAAAAAAATCTTTATGTAGTATTATGTATTACGTAGGTATCACGAAGGTACAAGTTTTTCTATATTTAGACTAAAAATAATGTTTTAAAAAAGATGTGCCACGAAGGCTGTTTCACTTGCAAAAGGAATGCTTCGTGGTTTTTTGTTTTATGATTTTGTTTATATTTAAATATTGTACAAGCATAAAAGCACATCTGACAATTTTCAAAAATGTCTACTATGAGAGCAGACACAAACCTTACTAGATGTAAAGGATATTTTGTTTGCTATAGGGAAATAACTTCAACTATTAACATATATATGCCTAAAAATTGTTGAGGATTCGATGTTTTAAGGCATACATATGTAAGCACATTCTTTAAATACCACGAAGGTAGAGTGTATAACTCTGCCTTTTTTTATCTAAATAAAACGGAGGAGGATAACCATGGAAATCAAAGTTGTACGACAGATATTAGAGTGGAATGAAGATTGCAGTAATGAAATTAAGGAGGTGCTAAGTGAAAAAAAGGTATATATGATAAATATTATGGGTTCCCCTGGAGCAGGCAAAACAAGTCTTATTATAGAGTTGATAAACGCTTTAAAGGGTCAATTCAAAATTGGTGTAATTGAAGGTGATATAGCCGGTAAAATTGATGCTGAAAAAATTGATAGTTTAGGTATCCCGGTTGTACAACTTAACACTGAAGGTGCATGTCACATAGAAGCAATGTCTATAAAGAATATACTTCAATACTTTGATCTAGACGGATTAGATCTAATATTTATAGAAAATATAGGTAATCTAGTCTGCCCGGCTGAATTCCGAATTGGTGAAGATCTTAGGATAACGGTTCTCAGTGTTCCTGAGGGCGATGATAAACCTGAAAAATATCCATTGATGTTCACTGAAACAGATGTATTAGTGGTAAATAAATATGATATGGCACAATACTTCGAATTTGATACTGATAGAGTTGAAACAGTTTCAAAATCTCATAATCCAAATATCAAAGGGTTTATGGTATCGTCAAAGTCAGGTGATGGAGTTGACGAACTTAAAAAACATATTATAGAAAAATTAAGCTCAAAGCTTAGAAATAAATATAATTTAGAGGTGAAATAACATGAATAAAAAATTTAATACTCAACAGCTTGTAAAAGCTGCAATGATCATTGCTCTTGGTTTAATTATTCCACAAGCTTTTCATAGCGTTAAAAATGCAGGGTCAGTCTTTTTGCCTATGCATATTCCTGTTCTACTTGCCGGCTTTTTTGTTGATCCGGTGCTTGCACTTTGCGTTGGTATACTAACGCCCATATTAAGCTTCTTGTTTACAGGTATGCCTCCATTTCCTATCTTATATGTTATGATAATTGAACTTGGAACCTATGGTTTGGTTACTGCAATTGCATATAACAAATTTAAATTTAACCTTTATGTATCTTTGTTATCCGGCATGATATGCGGAAGGATAATGAGTATTATGGGTAATTTAATAATCCTTCATTTACTGTTAAGCAAATCATTTAGTTTTGTGAAAGTAGCATCCGGACTTTTCGTAACAGGCATTCCAGGTATAGTAATTCAATTAATTTTGATACCGGTAATCGTATTTGGTGTAAATAAAGCGACTAAAGGGGCAGTAAATAATAATGGATAATAGAGAATTTTTTAATAGTATGGCAAGCCGATGGGATGAAATCTGCTGCCATCCGGCTGAAAAAATTGAGTATATTATGGATAGAATCCAATTAAGAAAGGGTGATAATGTTTTTGATATAGGGAGTGGTACAGGCATTACTCTTCCATTTATCGAGAAAAGAATAGGGAAAGAAGGTAAAATTGTAGCACTTGATATTGCAGAAAACATGATAGAAATATCTAAGAAGAAAAATGTATACAGTAATATTGTTTTTGTAGTCGATGATTTTTACCAATATAGCTCCAAGGAGACTTTTGATTGTATATTGGCATATTCCTGTTATCCTCATTTTCAAGATAAAGAGAATTTTTTTAAAAAAGCTTTTTCATTATTAAAAACCGGAGGCAAAATTGTTATCGCTCACATAGAAGCAAGAGAAAAAATTAATAATAGACATAGTGATGTTAAAGACAGGATTGTTTCTGAAAGCCTTCCCAAAGCACATCAAACTGCTGACTTAATGGAAAAATGCAATTTAGAGGTAAATTACCTTGAGGATAATTCTGAATACTATATTTGTATAGGTGAAAAACTCATATAGAAATACCTAAGACCAAAGCTTTTTTAGGCTGTGCCACAATGGAATACAAGGATAAATTCTATTTTTGTAAATCTAATTCATTTTTCTGATATAACCTTTAACTGTCCGTCATTTACACATTGTCAATTTTATTGCAAAGCTCTAATAATTTTCCTTGATAGCTTAATAAAGATATAGTACCGGATAGAGTCAAAGATGAAAAGGCAAATAAGGAATACTTTTATATGGAATTTAGTCATGTTATAATGGATTAATTAATGGTCATATATGTTTAAAAAATCAATTTCCGAAAGTTAAAATAATTAACAAGGAGGAGTAACATGATGAAAATAACTATGTATGGAGCGCCTATTTGTCCGGATTGTGTTGAGGCAAAAGCAATCTTAGAAAAACGTGAAGATATGGTGGTTGATTACAAAAATATTACCGAAAGCACAAGCACGCTAAAGGAGTTCTTGGTCTATCGCGATAATGATAAATTGTTTGCCGATGTTATCCGTGAAGGCAAAATAGGTATTCCATTTTTCGTTTTAGAAGATGGAAAGAAGACCTTTGACATATTCAATTATCTTAACATAGAAAAACCTATACCGGTTAAGAATGTTTGCTCCATAGATGGCAGTGGTCAGTGCTAGTATAATGCAGGACGAAGGGAGTGTTAATTCCCTTCGTTCAGTATTACATCAAAAAACGAAGGATAAGTCATCAATAAAGGTAACTTATCCTTTGTTAAGCTATAAAAGAAAAGTTCAACATAGCTTATGCTAATATAGTGCCTTTTTCTATTTTATGTCCTTTTAAGAATTCTTTTACCTCAAGAGGCTTACCACCTGGAAACTGCAATATTTCTATAATGAGAATACCGTTATTGGTGGCCACTGAAATTCCTTCATTATTTGCAGCTATGATATAACCCGGCGGTTTAAAAATGCTTGACTCTAATGACTTTGATTTAAATATTTTCATTGGAATATCTTTATAATAAGTATGAGCAGTTGGCCATGAGTTTATATTTTTATATGGCCAAGGACTTAGGCCTCTAATTAAATTATGTATGTTAATACTGCTGTCCTTCCAATTAATCCTTGCCATTTCCTTGTTTAGCATCTTTACATAAGAGCTTCCTTCATTTGGTTGTTTTACCCCGCAAATTTTACCTGTGGCAATTCCATCTATTGATTGTTCTAACAGCTCAGCACCGTTTGTTTTCAATAATTCATACAATTCTCCGCCTGTCATAGCTTCAGATACTTCAAACTCACTTCTCATAAGTATATCACCCGTATCGATACCCGGATCCATAAGTATAGTTGTATTTCCGGTTTTTCTCTCACCATTTATTAAAGTCCAATTTATTGGCGATGAACCTCTATACTTTGGAAGGAGAGAGGCATGTAGGTTAATACATCCTAGTGTTGGTATGTCAAGTATCTGCTTAGTTATGATTTGACCATAGGCTACAACAATAATAAAATCAGGTTTTATTTCTTTTAATTTATTAATAACTACAGAGTCTGTTTTAATTTTTTCCGGCTGAAAGATTGAAATTTGATGCGATAGTCCAACCTGTTTGATTGGTGAAATTGTTAACTTATTTCCTCTTCCGCATGGCTTATCAGGCTGTGTTACAATGGCACATACATTATATTTCTCTATGATTTTCTTCAACGATGGAACTGCAAAATCAGGAGTTCCCATGAAAACTATTTTCATTAAATATACCTCCTTATACTACAAAATATAGTATGTAGTTATTCATTGGTTATACAATATTATACAATTGTGTATTAATTTCAGTATATATCAACTGGATAATAGTGTATATTCATCAAACAATTCATCATATTACAGTCTACATACGGCCGTCCTTACCTACTATCTCTTTTGTTTCGGGATCTATATAAACACCTATTGGTCCTAACAACCCATCCCTTGTAGTATGAAATACTACATGATAAGTGCCGTTATTTACTTTTTCTAATGTTGCATCCGACCATGTACCGATTATCTCTTTTCTTTGCTCATTTGATAGCCTATTCCATACAATTTTTCTAACATCCTGTTCCTTGCTTTGAGTTAACCCAATACCTAAGCCCGCTAAAGTTAACACAATAAATAGAATTGACAAAATTACTTTTCTATTCTTCATAATTAATGCCTCCTCCCTAAACATATATTTGAAAATTGTACAAGAATAATGCGTCTTTTATTACAAAAATGAATAAATATATCAACAATATTATACCATAAAATAACAAAAATCTAAACAAATTGATTGGCAAAAAGAATCATTAAAGCTTGTTCAATATTTCTTCAATAACTTCCTTTCCTAAAATTATATTGTGACCAGTTATACAAGTATCGAAATCCATGTCCTTATATTTTAAAAGAGTGTTAATATATATACTTTCTTCACAACCAATACTCGGAACAATATCATCAAGTGTATCACCAACATTATCACCAACGTTAATCACTTTGTCTTCTTCATCAATTACACTTATGGAGTCTATAGTATGACCGGGTGTATATATAATTCTGATCTTATCTTTCGGGAAATATAGTTCTTTTTCAAAAACTAAGTTAGGAAGATACATTTTTACTTCGCCGCAACAATACTGCTTATTCTTATGTAGGTTGTCTTCCCATGTTGACGTAATCATATCTCTGCATAATTTGTGAGATATAATTATACAGTCTCGTAAGGAATTGTTTCCCCAAATATGATCCCAGTGATAATGTGTATTTATTACAATAATTGGTTTGCTATTATTTTTCTCTATATATTCCTTAATGGGGTCAATGCTTAAAGGTCCAAAGCCTGTGTCAATAATATAATTATATTTTTCTCCCATAATTAAATGAATATTTAAAACCCACCACGAAGGGGTAGTATAAGTAAATAAAACTCCTCTATTTTTTATTTTTTTGATTATCATAACATCATTCCTCCTACTTTATCCTGTTTAAGTTTTAAATTTATTTTTAGCGAGTAATTTATTACTCTTACACTACAATAAAGGGAAAAAGCGTACTATTCATAACTTTGCATTTACATAAATTAATTTAAAACTTTCTTGAAATAATATCCACGACTTAATTTTTCAAATCCTATACTACAGTAGTAATTATACGGTTCTTCATCTGGGTCAACGAAAACTTTTTTGCAGCCATAGGATTGTAATAATTTTAATGAGTTATAAACACAAGCTTTCCCTAATCCAAGATTACGATATTGTTTTGCTGTTACCATAGGTTCTAAATACCCAGTCTGTGTTTTATTTTCATACCAAAAGCCGCAAAAGGACGCATAACTGCCATCTGGTGCTATAATGACACTGCATATATCACGATTATAATTTAACCAGGCATGTTTAATTGGAAGATAAACATCATCATCTATCTTTGGTACACTTCCTTTGTAATTAAAGCCTTCCCAAATTAATGTACTTAACTTATCAAAATCATACACCTCAGATAAAGTTTTTACTTCAAATCCTTCTGGAAGAGATATTTGAGGAATAACTTTATTTAGTGAATATTCAAGCGTTCCGCCTTCTATTGGTATTTGTTCATAATCATGACGTAACAATGCATTTTTTAGACTAGCTTCTTTTTCACTAACGAAGACCACTAAATATTTTTTACTATCTTCTACTGCTGCAAATGTTTCTTCTGCATAATGTATAACTTCATTTAGCAAATCTTCTGAAGTACTTCTGTTATCTATCGCCACTGAACCAGGCCATGGACTAACCAAACGCATAACTGTAACAATTTTGTTGTTTTCATACCATATTCCAATCTTATCTAATTGGATCATTTTGAAACAAGGAGCATTTCGCAGCAATTCCCAAACTATTCTTGAACAATTGCTGTTAGATTCTTGGTGCATTTGTTCATAAAAATCAAGTATAGCTTCCTCATCTTCTGATTTATATTTTTTCATTAAATAATTCATCTTTGTACCGCCTTTCTTACTCGTTAATTAATAGCCTTCTGCAATCCTGTGCTTGTACGATTTCAAATCCAGTTTTGAGATATAATTTTAAAGCACTATCATTACTTGCCAACGCATTTAAGTTAACACCTGCAGCATTTTGTTCGAGCCCTCTATTTACAGTATATTGTAGTATCTTTTTACCATAGCCTTTTCCTTGGTACTTAATATTTACAAACAACAAATCTACCTCTGCATTTTTAACCATTGAAGCGCCTACCATTTCATCATCTTCAAAAAATATATTCATATAGTCTTTATTTTCAAATCTTGTCCTTCTGTGATATTCAAGGTCCTCTTTCCTGGCGCTAAGATACAAATTATAAGGTTTGATATCATTTCGCTCTCTTAATACTGCAAAGGCTTCACTCTCAAGCCTCATCTCGTCTTCGTAATATTTATCATCATATTTTACTGCACAAATATTTGGTTCATCAAATTTAACTCCTTTATACGAAAGCCGATATACAGAATACCAATACTCAAATCCAATCATATTAAACAGCTGCTGTCATTTTAGCTTATCCTTTACATGATAGGTGTTGATAAATCTTACAGATTTATCAATAAAGTATTTTTTTGCCTCTTCCCAAAGTTTTAAGCCTACAGGTATTATCAGGTCATCACTTGCCGCCCCCATTTCAATTGTGCAATTATTCGCCCATACCATCATGTGAATGAAACCTTGAATGGAATTATTATCTTCATAAACTAGAATCTTTGATGCAGATTTCAAGGTTTCAATTTCTTCAGGCATAGCCATATATTCTAAAGTATATAATTTAACAATTTCTTCAATCTCTGATGGTTTATAATCTCTTATCATATTTAGACTCCTTTACTTTTCATTAATATAAAGCTTAGAAGCGTTCAAACTGATAGTTTGCCACACCTCCTTTATGCCCAATCCGTACATTTATTTGAGTATAATAAAAAGCTGCAGAAAAGAATACTTTCCTACAGCTTAAAATTCTCCTTTAAATTATTAAAACAAAAAATAAGGATAAAAATTTCATTCTATAAGTATATTCCTATATTTGCTAATCCTAAAAAGAAGTACACAAAATAAACCTAAAAAGATCAGGCTCTTAAAAACTTCTCAAAGGTTATTTTTCAATTAAGAAAAATTTAGCAAATACACGTTTTCATCTTATAGAAATCTCCTTTCGTTTAACATCTCAATTATTAACACATTTGCACAATATATGGTAAACTTAATTATCTGTAAAGTCAATAAGAACTTATAGGGTTAACTTTGATATATTTAAGTATGAAGTTCTTTATATTGATAGTAGGGGGGTGAGAGAATCGTAGAATTCTCAACAATTATTTATTTAAACATTTGACGGAACCCAGTCCATACTATTTAGATATGTTAGCAAAGCTTCTTTCAGTTTAGATCTATCATTAATAGTTTGATGTATAATTTTATCCTTATCGTTACTTCCAGACCTGTCTTGTGAGTTATCTACAGTAATTTCAATAAGCTTGCCATTATAATATAATTGGGTAATTATTGGGTCACCTTTTGTTGTAAATCTAACTAAATTGATTCTATCTTTATTTCCTGCATCAATATTATCTGTAAACTTTTGCAGCCTGTCTGTATTTTCAGCATATACAGCACTATAAGTAATAGTATCGCTTTGACCTAGTTTCCCTTTATAGGTTTTTTCATTATTTGTACAGGATGAAAGTATAATCATACATAGAGTAATACAGATGAGCGCCAATTTCTTCATACAATATCGCCTCGCTTTATTGATAGCTTTTATAATGTATTCAATTTTTAAGCACCTGCAAACTGCTGTCCCATTAATTTTTTCATAATTATTACCTCTCATATAAATTTTGCTAGTATTCCTGCTGTATGGTGATAATGGGGCTCACCATGTCCATCATCTAAAATATTTTTTTCAAAATATTCAATTATTATCCAGTTTTCAAAAATCATTTTTAATTCGTTATCCTTAAAACCAGTTACCCATGTACCTATCTTATCAGAATAATAAGTATCTTCATTTTTTGTCTCTGCAAGTTTATATTGGCGGCTAAATGCACTGTCGTGAATTGTGAATACCGTAATATACATATATCCACCATCTTGGACATTGTTCTTTAACCTTTGAATTACCTGAATTGATGTCGGTTTATCTAAAAAATTAAGCACTCCACCTGTTGAAAGAACTAAATCATACTTATTACTGTCATAATATTCATCTGCGGAGATAACATCTGTCTCAACAGTCAAGCCTTTACTCGCAGCATTTTTACTTAAAAGTTTTAACCCTTCGCCAGATATATCTATAGCCTTTACTCTAACTCCTTTACTGGCAAGAAATATTGAATGTCTACCATTACCTGCGCCCACATCAAGGCTTGACTTAATTTGATGGTCGTTGACTAGTCTTGTAATTATTTCATCTGGCTTTTCTAAATATCCGTCAGTATCCGAATATATTTTATTCCAAGCATTCATTTTACTGTCACTCATATACATTCCACCTCCAACAGTTTAAGTTCTCCATATTTTGCTATTGTATAATGAAAAAAGGAGATTTTTAACTAAGACCATTAGTCCTTGCTTATTTCTGCATATTCAGTCTTTCTGTAACTGCTTAATAATAAAACATGATTTCCAATGAGTCTACTTTTTGCAAAAGCCAAATAGATTAACGATGAGTCCAAGCACTGTTAAACACACACCCACTAAATATAAAATAGTGTTGGAATTGGAAATAACAGCCATCAACATGAGTGCCACTCCAACAAGTGTCAACTCTAAACCTAATAGCATTAACTGACTTGAAGTCTTGTCTACCTTTAAATTGCTAATAATAGCTACAGCTATACATGCTGTAGCTATTGCTACTAGAATATCCATAAATAGCCCCCTTTTTAAACTCACTGTAAAGTCCAATTCTGACGAAGCCTTAAGAGAATATTGTTTTGGTAATTATTTACTTACATATATTATATTGTAAGCGTATTCCGGATGCAACTTATTCCAAAATGAGTTTAAACCTTGGCGCCTAAAACCACATTTACTAATATTCAATATATATCGTTAATGTGTTATACTTATAAGAGCAATCTAGAATGGTGGTGCAGAAGCAGATGAACATTAATCCAAAGGGAAAAATAAGAAGACTGTTTGAATTTTTGAAACAGTATAATAACATAAAGAATCCTATAATTACAGATATCTCAAATCAACTGTGGAAAAAGTGGCTGGATAATCTGCCGCAGCATGAAACAGTTATAAATAATATATATTCTGTACAAGCTGATGAAGCTGCAGAGGAAATACTTAGGGTCAAAAGACCGGTTCTAACTGAATGCCCAAGGCTGCCTGAGGAATTAAAACGGTGGGTAGAAGAAGGCTGGGACAATATAAATAGTGAAGTTAGAGTAAAAAAGGAACTTAAGGTAAGAAACGAAGCCGGTGTGAAGGATGAAGATGAATATATAATCATTAAATTTGAAGAGGATGTACATAGGGTTGAAACCTTTGAAGGTTGGAGCTATCAAAGAGAAATATGGGTTGAGACTGAACTGCCGGTAAGGGCGTCAGATGAGCTGTTCAATTCGTTATACGGATTATATTCAGCAATTAAAAGGGAGCCGGAATCTGTAGAATTGATTTTGGGAGATGGCTTTTTACTGTATAAGAAAGATGTATATATGGAGCATCCTATACTTTTGCAGCACGTAAAATTAGAGTTTGATGCCGATATTCCCGAATTTATTCTTACACCCTCCGATAAAGGAGTAGAGCTTTACAGAAGCCTATTCTATTATATTGATGATTTAAATAATGAATTATTAAGAGGGATATATGACGAGTTTGAAAGCAATAGCTATTCTCCTATTGAAATGGAAAATACAAGTTCCTACTTAAATAGAGTTGCTAATGCAATATCAGCTAAGGGCAAGTTCTTTCCAACTAAAGCTCAGGCAGATAAAGATCTTGAAAATCCACAAATTTATAGACGACCTGTATTGTTTTTAAGAAAAAGAAATTTAGGCTTTGGAGTAGCAATTGATACAATAATTGAAGATATAAATACAACCGAGGATGTACCGGTGTTTTTAAATGAAGTTGTAGGCAATATTAAAGAAACTCACAATAATGAAGAAACTTTAAGGGCTATGGCAAACTTAAATCCAAATGGGCTGGATGAAGATATATTGTTAACTAAGCCTGCAAATATAGAACAATTGGCAGTTGCCAAATACTTGGAGACTAATGGCGCAGTTTTGGTTCAGGGGCCTCCCGGTACCGGTAAAACACATACTATTGCAAATATGATCGGCCATTTATTAGCTCAGGGGAAAAGCATTTTAGTAACAAGCTACAGCGAAAAGGCGCTTTCCGTTTTAAAGAGTAAGGTGGATGAAAATCTGCAGTCACTTTGTTTAAGCTTATTAAGCACAACCGAAAGCAGACGTGAGATGGAGAAAACCTTAGATGAAATAAATGAAAATAGATCCAGACTAAATCCTATAACATTGATTCAACAAATAAAGTCACTTGAGAAGATAAGGAAGGAAAAGCTGGATAAATTAAATAATCTAAAGCTGAAACTAAAAGCTGCCAGACTAAATGAGTACAGAGCTATAGTGATTAACGGAGATGAGTATAAGCCTTTTGATGCTGCGAAATTTATTAGTGAGAACAAAGATACATATTCGTGGCTGCCGAAGCCCATCAAAAATGGAGAGGGACTTCCGCTGACAGAAGAGGACGTATTGGAGCTTTATCAATCAAATATAGCAATTTCAGAAGCTGAAGAAGAAGAATACGATAATAAGTTACCTTCATTAGAGGAATTATTAAGTCCTTCAGATTTTTATAATTTAATAGCTTATAAAAGCAAATTCTCACAAATACAATTAAAGAAGTATGAAAATTGTTGGAAAAGCAAGAAGCCAAATAACACAATTGAACAGCTGAGATTAATAATAAACGACATTAATTCGGCATTGGAGCAGGTACAGCTTGAAAAGGAATGGACACTGGCTGCCATTAATTCAGCTAAAGAGGAGCTTATCAAGAAGAATTGGGTAAGCCTAGTAGAGGAAATAAAAAAAGTTTACAAAATGAGCCTGGATATTTCGGAAGAAATGTTAAAGTATAATCCTGAAATTGAGGTGGACAAAAATAAAATTGATATTCGAAAGCAACTTATGAGTATTATAGAGAAGCTGGAGGCAGGCGGAAAAGTCTCCAGGTTAAATTTAATGCTGAATCCGGATATGATAATTGCTATTAATTCCTGCAAGGTTAATGGAGAGGTTCCAAGACACGACAATGAGTTTAGGGCATTATTGAAATATTATGACTTAAAAAAAGCGAGACTTCAATTGGCCAATAGGTGGAATAGGCAAATGGCGGTATTGGGCGCGGATGATACTTCTGTTATGGGTGAAGATTTTGAAATTGTATGTAATAAATACTGTTGCCTCATAGAGGAATGCTTAGCATGGTATGAAAAGTACTGGAATCCTACACTTATAAAAGTAAAGTCCATAGGTGTTGATTTAGAAGTTTTAGATAATGATATTGATTTGTCAAGCGATAAATACAGCAGATTAAAATACATAAAAAAGGAGCTTGGACTGAAGCTAATTGATGCTATTAATTCGGAAATATACCGAATAGAATACTCAAAATATGAAAGAATGAAGCAGTCAATTACAGATGTTATTGATAAGTATTCCGGTACACAAAACAGCAGGATTTTAGAGGGCTTTCAAGTAGCTCTGCAGAAGGAGTCCGCAGAGGACTACAAAGAATATTATGATGCCTTGGTAGATATAAAGAATTTGGCAAAGCACATTGAACGCAGAAGGTTCCTGTTGAGAAAATTGAGTGATAGTGCCCCAAATTGGGCAAAAGAAATAGAAATGAGAAATGCTGTCCATGGAATGGGCAAACCGCCTACATCTGTTAAAGGGGCATGGTTATATGCGCAATTCAGTGAGGAATTAAAGGAAAGAAGCAGTCAATCCATTGAAGCTATTCAAGAGGACATACTAAAGATTGAGG
>JAEZDX010000107.1 GCA_023417975.1 Bacillota bacterium | reverse complement strand
AACTCTTGCAAGCTGAAACTGATTTCATCATAATAGATTGTTATTATATCATCCTTGAAAAAGCAATCCTTAACGCCAATTAGCTTTTTAATTTTAAGCATAAATTCATCATTATAATTATCTACTTTCATATTTATTCTTCCATGTATACTGGCTATTGCCTTAATATCTGCTATTGATCCTGACGCTATTTCCTGTCCTAAGTCTAATATAAAAATGTTGTTACACAGGTTCTCCACCTCTTCCATATAATGAGAAGTGTATAATATTGTGGTCCTGTCTTCTTTATTAATATGCTTTACATACTCAAATATATAATTTCTAGACTGTGGATCAACCCCAACGGTAGGCTCATCCATTATCAATATCTTTGGCCTGTGCATAATTGCTGCTGCCAAGTTCAATCTTCTTTTCATTCCACCTGAATATTTTTTTACCTTCTGTTTTCTACTTTCATTTAGTCCTGTAACCTCCAGCGCTTCTGCTATTCTCTCTTTCAGAAGTTTTCCGCTTAAGCCATAAAAAGCACCATAATACTCCAGATTATCATAGCCTGATAATTGTTCCATTAGTGCCAGTTCTTGAGGTATAAGACCTATAAACTCCTTTGCCTTTAGCGGCTCCTTAGCAATTGAATACCCCCCAATTTCAACTTCTCCGCTGTTTGACTTTAATAGTCCGGTCATAATATTTATTAGTGTGGATTTTCCTGCACCGTTTGGACCTATTAAACCAAATACATCTCCTTCTTCAATATTAAAAGAAATGTTATCCAATACCAATTTATCGTTAAATCTCTTTGTAATATTTTGCACTCTTATTTGACTCATAAAAAAACCTCCCTAAATTCTCAATAGAAAGTATGATTGGTACTTTCTATATTTATTATAGAGAATTTTAGGAGGTTAAGTATAGTCCGGTAAGTAATGACTTAAGTTACTTAAGTCACTTCAATAATTACAATAGTTACTCAGCTATATTGTTTTTAAATGCAAATATTGTTAGCTGCGTTCTGTCTCTTAAGGATAACTTGGACAGAATTATGCTTATGTTGTTTTTAATTGTGCCTTCCGAAAGAAAAAGCTTCTCACCTATTTCCTTATTTGATAATCCATTTGCTATTTCTCTAATTATGCTTATTTCCTTATCAGATAAAGAGTAGCTTCCTTTAACTTCCTCTAAGACTGTCTTTTTTGTAAAGCCGGATTTTTCACTAATAATTTTGGAAGCAACCTCAGGATTTACAACTATATTTCCTTTCACACAGGCTCTTATACCCTCATAAATCACATCATAATCGCTGTCCTTCAATATATAGCCTGAGGCTCCATACTGGAGAGCCTCATATATATATTCTACATCATTAAATGTAGTTAAAATAAGTATTTTAACATTCTCATATTCCTGCTTAATCAATTTAGTTCCAAGCACTCCATCGCATTTAGGCATTCTTATATCCATGAGAATTAAATCAGGTTCGTAAGCTCTGCATTTTAATAACGCTTCTTCGCCATTGGAAGCTGTGGCGATAATCTCTATGTCTTCATATGTATTCAAAATTATTTTTAATCCATTTACTACGAGCATATCATCATCAACAAGCATGACCTTTATCTTATCCATCGCTTTCTCCCCCGGTATAAATCTTCATTTTTTCATTCCTATCAATTTCTATTTTTGCAAGAAACCCTTCCCCATGCTTTGTATTGTATTCAAAGGTGCCGCCCACTTCATTTACTCTTTCTCTGATACTTTTTAGTCCGATACCTTCTTTTATATATTCTGCTCCATTTCCGTTATCCTTTAATGTAACTGTGAGCTTATGTTCATTGAAAACCATCATTATATGAATAACTGTAGCTTTACCATGACGAACACTATTGGCGAGAAACTCTTGTACAATTCTATAAATAACGAAAACTTGATCAGAATTTAACTCCCATTTTTCCTTAGTAAAAGACAGTCTCACATCCACACCTGTAAGTTTCTTAAAACTTTTTATCAGTTCTTCTATAATAAAAATACCTTCATAAACTTCAAAATCCTTTGGCTTTATATCTCTTACTGCATTCCTTACATCTCCAAGACAATTCTGAGTATAGCTCCTTAATGCTTTCGTTAACTCCTTTGCGCTTTCAACATCCTTATCAATTATTTTTTCTATAGCACCCAATTGAATCACTATAGTGGATAATGAATGTCCAACACTATCATGGATTTCTCTGGACAGTCTATTTCTCTCTCTCAACAAAGTTATCTCTTCTATGGAACCGGCATATACCTCCAAGTCTTTATTAGCCTTTTTAAGTTTTTCCTCAGATACCTTTAGTTTGTCATAAAGCTCCTGTGCTTGAAGTTTCCTATCCTTTTCTTCATTTGTATAATACAATACGCCTATAACTATTACTACCAGACCTAAATTCGTAAACTCTATAGCAATACTGTTTACTATAGAAAAATATAAAGCTTCCATAACTATTATAAAGTCAAAAAACAAGGCAAGCGGGTTTCTGAAAATAATATTGCTGTCAATGGCAGCTAATACTAAATATGCAGCTAATGTTCCTCGTGCCCATATATAAGCAATAATAATGAAGATTAACTCTGCTGAAAAGGATATTATTTTTAAACAATAGCTATCTAAAGAAAAAAATCTGAGCTGATTATTGATTATATATACTAATATGAAAATAACCATCGAGCTTGAAAGGTCAGATTTTTCTTCTATAATACCCATCAATATAAGAAATATGGCAAAGTACCGTATTACAATTAATTTACCTCTGTTTCCCATGCTTTCACCCATAATATATAATATATTTTATGAATAGTTTAACATACTTATTATGAGAAAGTATATCCATATTGACATTAATGAAATAGAATCTGTTTATGAATTTATGGAGTGCCTTGTAAATACCCATTTATTCAAATCAGACATGTATTCGTTATAAGTATACCCTTCAGCATCAAATTCTTTAAGTTTATCTGCATAGTCAATTTCGTTTTCAATAATATATTGGGTCATTAATCCTCTGGCTTTTTTTGCATAGATTGTTATCATCTTCAAGCTTCCGTTTTTATAATCCTTAAAGATTGGTGTTATTACTTTTGCAT
>JAEZDX010000035.1 GCA_023417975.1 Bacillota bacterium | reverse complement strand
TCTCAATGTTGGTCATTATATACTTAGAGGCAGCAGAGTCATGGTTAGTTGTCAATTGAGTTACTAGGGCCTCTATAGCTGCTTCATTTTCGTAGATTTCTTTATTAATTGAATCAATTTCATGCTTACTGCTGTTTTGTTCAGTTATTTCTTTTTTATAGTTTTTTATCTCTTCAATAACCAAAGATTTATCGGCTGTTATTTCTTTTAACTTATCAATAACTATTTGCTCTAGTTCATTACCTCGGATATTAGCATTATCGCACCTAGTCTTTCCTGAGTCATTTTTCAGGGAACAGGTGTAATAGAACGGCTTCGCACCTGTTGCAGTGCTTGTTTTTCCGTAAGAAACTCTCATGTATCCACCACATTTACCACACTTTAATATGCCTGTTAGCAAAGCAGTATTGGTCTTGCCTAACCTTGGAGCCTTTTCTTTATTGGTTTTTAATAGCTTTTGAATCTTAAGCCAAGATTCTGCTTCAATAATCCCTTCATGCTTGGCTATTGCAGCTATCCATTCGTCCATATCCCTAAATAAGCCTTTGCCTATTTTTTTATTGTAGGTTAGTATACCATTGTTATTATTTGGTGTACCTACAACAATAATCCCTAAACCCTGCAGGTATTCAAAAACTTCTTCATTAGCCTTAACATATGCTGGCCTTGTCAATACATCCTGCACTGCACTCTTAGTCCAATTGCCGCCGGTCTTTGTTTTAATATTATTACTAAGAAGATATTTATTTACCTGGCTTAAAGATTGAAGTTCAATGTATTTATCATAAATAAGTTTTACAGTAGCAAGTTCTTCCTCCACAGGAGATAGTTTATACATCTTCCGCTCCTTAAAGTCTGCATCAAAATAGGATATGGATTCACTATCAAAACCTAATGGTGTTTGACCACCAAGCCAACGTCCTGACTTAGCTAATTCAAGCATATTGTCTCGTACACGCTCTGCTATAGTCTCCCTCTCCAGTTGAGCAAATACAGAAGCTATATACATCATGGCTCTACCCATTGGCGTTGAGGTATCAAATTGCTCTCTTATAGATACAAAGTTTATACCTAGCTTTATAAGTTCCTCAATTAGAGAAGAAAAGTCAGCAATATTTCTGCTTATACGGTCAAGACGATAGCAGATAAGAGTATCAAACTTCTTTTCCTTAGCATCTTTTAATAGTTTTTGAAATTCAGGTCGGTTAGTATTGCCACCGGAAAAACCTTCGTCCTCATAGATAGTGCAGTCACTTTCACTAATACCAATGCTCTTAGCGTAATCCTTGCATAAGGTTACTTGGTTTTCTATGGACTCACCTTTACCAGTGAATTTAGATTTTCTTGAATAAATTGCAGACTTCACCTAGTTTTATGCTCCTTTCACTTTTGTTATAGTATTTTGCTTATAAAGAAACAAGAAATATAAGCATATAAAAATTATAACATCATCATTGAGTTATTAATATATGTAATTTATGGATTATATTTCATCATAATATATGAAAGTCTTGGGACATATTTATATATTAGACCATATCTTCTGTAGTTAATCAGTATAGCAGTATGTACATATAGCAATTTTTTAAGGAGATAGAATGAAGTCTAAGATTAAAAACGTGAAAGTTATATATCCTGAGAATACAGAAGAGTTTAATAGAAGAGTTGCGGAAGTTATCGCTAAAATAATTATAGAGAGAATATCAATAGAGGAATTTAGGCTTTTAGAGGAGAAACTAAAAAATAAAAATAATAATCTCTTGTAGATTTAGCCTTAACATCATAGGAGTATTAAAGTGCACTCGTTTTATGATGGGAGATTGATTTCATTTATACTTATCTCAAGAATTTTCACGAAAGAGGTCAAAAAAAGGGCTTCGTCCTGGCAGTTTCCAACTGCTAATGCGACAGCCCTTAATTATTTATAGCTTACTTAATGTAATCATCAATATAGTATATTAAGTGGAATTATATATTTGTCTATAAATTGCTCTAGAAATAAAAAGTTAGATGTATAATATGTTTTTCATCTTTTGAGCCATCTTTTTTTGATTTTTTTTGCCAGTACCTTGAATTAGAATTTCATCTGTGGACCAATTAATCTTGTTTTCTAGCCTTTTTATTATTTTCAAATATTCGTCATAATCTGCTTCATTGACCATGCTGTAGATATATGGGAATAATAGCATTATTGAACCGAATCCATTAGTTTTTAATAGTTGACTCTTTGATACTTTTAATACGAAATTTGAATAATCAGTAAGTTGACTTGGATTATTATATAAATCCTTATGTAAAGTTCCTAATATATATGTAGAGTATTCTTTGTATTCTCTAATATGCTCAAGTTCTTTTTTTTCTAAAACAGGCCATTGTGTTCTAAATATACGTTGAAAACACTTAAAATAAATGAATAGATGACTATAAATTCTTTGGATATTTGAGTAATCAAAGTTTAATACCTTTAAAGCATCATCTAGATATTGTATAAAAAAAGCTTGAGATATTGCTCCGCTACCAATTCCAAGCATTTTTATGTGCTGAAATAATGGGGATTCAGGATCGTTATTTAGCTTCTTACATATAGTATGGAGGGTTTTCATTCGATTTATATTATCGTCTTTAATCTCCATTAAGTCAAATAAGTCATATATTCCGGACTTATTTACTGGCGTCTGATTACCATTTATATCGGCAAAGATTTTTGCACAAGTGTGCCTAGTAGCATTAAATAGTAATACTGCAGAAATTTCAAAGTCTCTTTGTACTTGTTCATTTGCAATAAATAGCCCAGCTAATCTATGTTGTCCATCAACTACTTGAAACATTATATCGTCAGGAAGTTCAAGTATTCCGAAATCATTTTTTTCAATATCATAGTACAAAGTTTCAAATTGCTCATAATTAGAAATGTCAATAGCGAGAACGATTGAAGTAGGAAAATAACTATCTTCTTCTTCTAAATAGTTTTTTATCTTACTTATTCTGTTTATTTGTAATCGCCTTTGAACACCTTCATCATCCGCATTTATTTCTATCCCTTTTTTTCTTAGTTTTTCTATATACTGTTCGTACTTTTCTATTTTTTCAGGTGTATCACTATAAGGTTCTCTGAAATGAAAGTTCACTTTGTCTTTCAATTCACTTGTCTTAAATTTTGTTATATAAAACACTTCATTTTTTTGGTTTAACTTTATATATGGAATTTTCATAGTAACCTCCTATACAGCGGGATTCTTAAGGTCTTTATATCCATTGCTAAGTTCATCAGGAGCATGAGATAAGTCATCACGTTTTTCTACCCAATTAGTAAGATCTTTTATTTCAATAGTCTTTTTGAAACTTATTTTTAATAAACCTTCAGTAATTAAGAAAAAAATGCATGAAGCAATTACTGAATAGCATACGTTATCTGTTGTGTTGTCGGTTGATGAAATGGAAACTATTAATGCAATAATTGCCAGTAAAAGTATTATTATCATTCTAACAATCTCTTTTATCTTAAATCCGGAATAAGAAAATATATTAGATTTTATCATAATTCTGTTTGAAATTATATCATTTCCATCATAAATAAATAGTAAGGCTTTATTATCGATAAGAGTTAATTTAAAAGACTTTAATTTTGTTTTTATATCGTCAAAAGCATAATTTAATGCTTGGCTAACATCGTCTAAATAGGAAATAACAATTACTTCATAAGTTACTTGATCAATAGAATCGTGCTCATCAAGTTCAACTAAGAAATACCTAGTATTTGATATCTTATTATATGTAACAATAGCTTTTTCAGAGTAAATAGTTTTAATTTGCTCCTTCTCAATTTCAATCCATTTCTTTTTTACAAATTCCATATAAGTACCATTATGCTTAGATTTTTCGCTATAGCTATTAATAATACTTTGTTTAATATCAGAAGAATTTTTTTTATTCTTAATAAATATTGAGAATTTAAATACATTCAATGTCATATACCCCCCATCTCTAACATTCTATAAATATACAAATAAAGTCAAATTCGCTTATAACATTAGTTATTATATCATAAAGTTCCAAGCGTTCCAAGTAAATGTAAAGAAGAGTATCGCTACTATTACAGAGTTAATTAATATTGTCAATAAATTCAGTAAATAGATATTGTACATTTTTTCTAAGTTAGCTATGTTACCAGTTACATTGTTTTTTTTATAATTAATTATAAATCACTATAGTACTCTATTTTAATGAACTATTAAGAGTAATATACATGAAAATTCAACCAAATGGGTATTATAGTTTGAAGAAAAATAAGAAAGGAGTGAACAATATTGAAGAATGACACTATTGAATCACTTTATAGATTTAAAGAATTAAGCAGCGAAATTATTGCTTTTGGAGAAAGGCTTATAAAATCAAATATAGAACTTGAAAATGAAGCTTTACAATGTGCGGTAGGTGAAGATAGTAAGGTAACTATCAATAATAATATATCTTATTATGAAAAAACTCTAAAGCATAAGGAAGAGATAATTTCATTTGTGAAAAGTTATATAGATGAGGAATATGAACATTGCTTATTAGTTAAAGGCTGTAGCATATTAGGATATAAAGGGCTTTTCGATGAGACTCCGCTAATAGCTATGGAAAAAGTTAAGGCATTAATGGAAAAACCGTATATAAAGAAAAGGGTAGAGGATAGTATTTTCAAAAATATATTTAGCAGCTATAAAAACTATGCTCGTAACGATATTCCAAGTAGTCAAGAGATATTTGTATATACATGGAGAAAGAAATTAGAAGAATATTATTTATTAAGAGAATTAATTTATAAGGTAAGTATGAAGCATATAAAGACATATGATGACTTAGTTAAAAGCATTAAAGTGGTCAAAGAAATTTTAGAGGAAAGAAAGAGAGAGAAAAGACAATTAGAAGAAAGTGAGCAGCCAAATAGCATAAACAATGTGTCCTTTAGCACTGAGATTAAGATACAGAAGATATATGGTGAATGGATAGGAATTCCTTTTGAAATAAATAAACTAAATAATGAAATTGAATGTCTTGAATTAAGTATTAAAAATTTTATTGAGTTAAAGAACAAAATAGATGAATACATAAATTCACTAAGTGGTCTTGATAGCAAAGTAGCAAAAATGCGGATTATAGATAATATGAAAAATACCGAGATAGCCATAAATTTAAATTACTCGATAGATGCAATTAATAAAATATCTTGTAAACTAAAAGATTTCTTTAAACCATGATTACAAGTTCATTACAGTTTTTTTAAAGAATATCGGACACAATATGAATAACAAGAAATATAAAAAACACGAAAGCCTTTAGGGAACTATCCCTAGGGGCTTTTACTATTTTATTAAGGAGCTGATTTAAGTGAACGAGAAAGCAATTGCTGCAAGAAAACAGTATATGCGAAAGTATAGAAATGAACACAGGCAGCGGATAAATGAAAAACAAAAAGAATGGAGGAAGAATAACCCTGAGAAGGTAAAGAGAATTATTGAACGTTACTGGGAAGGTAGGGGAATTGCCAATGATTAATGGATTATATAAATATGATTCCAAAGAACTTAATAACATACTTAGCAAATTTACTATTATTGTAGATTCGCGTGAAAAAAGTCATCAACATGTACTAAATTTTTTTATAAAACAGAACATACCTTTTATATCGCATAAATTAGAGGTTGGTGATTATTCCTGCTATCTAAAAAAAGATGAGGATTTAGGAATATTAAGAGATACGTATTTACCCATATGTATAGAAAGAAAAAATAGCCTTGAAGAACTTGCTCAAAGTTTTTCTGACAGAAATCGCTTTGAAGAAGAGTTCATTAGAGCAGAGAGATATGGCTATAAGGTGCCGTTACTTGTTGAAGAGGCTTTAGGATATCAAAAACTTATAAGTGGAAATTATCAAAGTAAGTATAATTCGAAGGCTTTTCTAGGAAGTTTAAAGGCCTTTGAAGCTCGATATGGTTTTTCTACAATTTTTATTGATAAAAATTATACTGGCCACTATCTGTACTACTCTCTACTGTATCAAGCAAGGGAGGTAGTTTTACATGGAAGATAAGCATTTACTAAAAGAGCAAAAGAAGAATAGAAGAGGTGAAGTGATGTTTCATGGATTTTAAAACTATTTTAAATAAATTTAATGGAATAAAAAAATGTGGAAATCAGTATAAAGCAATATGTCCAGCCCATAATGACAAAGAAGCAAGTCTGTCTATTAAATATAACAGTGTTAAAAATAAAACTGAAATATATTGTCATGCTGGTTGTGGGATTGAAAGTATTATGACTTCCGTAGGGTTAGGTCTAAGTAATTTATACTATGATAGCAACAGATTAATTTCTAGAAGCAGTACAAGAAAAATCGTAGATGAGTACTTATATAAAAGTAAAAATGGTGAGAACTTATTCATCAAAGTGAGGTATGAACCAAAGAGTTTTGCACAAAAAAGAATTATAGGAGAGGATACAGTTTGGGGTCTTGAGGACGACGATTATTATGAAACTTTTCCGGGAAGTAAAAATTATAGTAAAAAGAAAAGGGATGGAGCAAAATATAAGCATTTTTCCGGTGTGGAACCTGTTCTGTATAACGTATCTATGCTAATTAAATCCATAGAAAAAGGTGAGCAGGTTTTTATAGTAGAAGGTGAAAAAGATGTAGAAAACCTGAAGAAAATTGGATTAACTGCTACTTGTAACTTTGATGGTGCAAGCAGTGATAAAGGAAAGAGTAAATGGCGTGCGGAATACAATGAAGATTTGAAAGGGGCTAATGTTATTATAATACCGGATAATGATTCAGGAGGAAAGGCACATGCTGCCAGTATAGCAAAAGCCCTGTCTGGTATAACAGAAACAATTAAACTAGTAAAT
>JAEZDX010000687.1 GCA_023417975.1 Bacillota bacterium | reverse complement strand
CTGATGATACACAAGAATTTAAAAAAGAAGAACATATCTTTCCAGCTGGTATTGGGGGAATAAAAAAATTGCCCATAGGATACGTTTCAGATTATGTAAATGGAATAGTTTTTTCCAAAATGGAATTAGGAGTTATGAGGGAATCTATAATAGCTATACCTAGGATGTTTGAAGGCCCAGGTAAAAGAGGCTCCTTAACAATTAAAAATGAGAGCAAATCAAAGATTTCTACGTTTAAGTTTAATGATGAAGAAAATAAGGTATCACTAGGATATATAAAGAAAGGTAAACCGTATCAAATACCTCAAATTGCTGTTAGTGTTGGTGAAAACAAATTAGAATGTGACATAATATTAGATTCTAAGGCTAAAAATGTAAGTGAAGAAAGAGAAGAATTTTTAAAAAAATTAAGTAACCTAGATCAGAATACTATTTTGAAAATCATGAAAGATAAAGGATTAAATAAAGGCGATTTCGTATTAGGCGTGTTTGAAAATAAATGGTACATGATAGCAAATGATTACAGTCTTAATCTAGAGTGTATTAAGGATTCAATTAATAAAATTGTAGAAGAATATAGAAAAGGGAATATAAATAAAGCTGAAAAGTGTGGTCAAGTAACTGTAAATATAGGATTCGCTTTTAATATTAAAGAATTTTATAGAATAAGTGCAAAGATTGCATTTAATTATTTAGCCTATGTAAAAGGGCAAGAGTTTGTATTAGATAAACAATTTGATACAATAAGGAAATTTATATTAGGCGTTCAAAATCATGCAAATATACAATTGATTGACAAAGTGGATTTTCCAATAAAGTTTCCGGATGAGTGTCATATGATTAATGTTTTGAAAGAAAAGGAAAGCTTATGTGCAGTGATAAGTTACTATGGTGGATTTCCTACAGTTTTTATAGAGCTATGTAATAATTATAAAAATAGCTTTGATGATATATTTGGCATAGGCTATATATGCGATTGGAGAAACAAAAAAGAGTATCGCCTAGCAGAATATATAGATAAATATTGTAATGATGCGGACAATTTGGATATTGAAAATAGTTTACATAGCAAAATAAACTATTAATATCTTAAGCTGCAGCTAGTTGCAAAGCAATGTATTGTAAGTACACATGCATCGTATGATATCAGTAATTATATGATGAAGAAGGCTTTTATTCGTAATCTACATTCATATTAGACTAATAATGAGAATCTGGGATTATAGAGTCAGAATTGTAATATGTTAATGTAAAATTAGAATATGATATGGCAAAAGTATCATATGTAAATGCGGAAGCTAACCTAAATTTAGAATTAACAGTGCTTATAGGTAATTTGTTTATGAGTAGTTAGAATTAATATTTACAGTAGAAAATGAGTTGACAAGCAAACTGGCGGGTAACTATAAAATTTACATATTTGTAGATAATAAAGAGATTAAAGCGATAATAATATGAAAAAAACATTAACCAGGAGGGTTTAGATGGGAGACTATGGAATAGGTGATGCCTATTGGTATGAGTGGTATGTAGGTTTAAAATTTGTTTTATTGATGTTATATCCAAACTCAAAAATAGAGCATGTTACTTTGCAAGCAAGTGAAGTTGAAGGAATTGATGATGTAGTTGTACAATATTTTAATAATTGTAGTATGTGTATTCAAGTCAAACATACTCGTATTTCAGATAATCTTACCTTTAGCAATGTCTTTTCAGGAGATAGTTCTTGGATTAAAAAAATGGCAACTGGTTGGAAGAAAAAGAAACAAAAAGGCCAAAAATGCATACCGCTCCTATATACAAATCGTGAGCTAAGTGACAATTCATCATCTACATATGTTTCAATTCAAGAATTCTGGAGCTATATTAAACCACTAGTAAAAAAAGCTAAGAGTTTAGATGAATTACAGGTTGGCAAAAATATGAAGAACTCATGGAAGAAGTGCTTGGGTGAATTGGATGGGTTAGATAGCGACGCAGAAAGACTATCTTTTCTTAAAGAGTTTACCATTGTATCAAAACAACCAGGCTTGGATGAAATTAAAGAAAAATTGATGAATAATATCAACAAGATATTTGGAATAAAAAACATATATTATACTCAGCAGATTTTCGATAGCTTGTGTGGTGCATTGAGTACATGGTCTGTTTCCACAAGAGATAATGAGCGCATTGATAAAGAAGAAGTATATAGAAAGCTCAGCTTACCAGTTAATGAAGAAAGCATAGATCACCATTTGCCATCACCATACCCGTTTTTCGAATCACGTCTAACATTGCTAGATGTTATAAAAGATAAATTGTTAACAAGGGATTATCCAGTTGTTTTTTTAATGGGTGAGCCTGGATGTGGCAAAAGCAGTATAATTAGTGAACTATCAAATAGGAAAAACTCTGTAATTGATTTAAGATATCATGCGTTTAAGCCAATTCTACCTGAAACAAAAGAATTGCCGCCTGATTATAATTATAGAGTTAATTCCAGAAGGTTGTGGAGTGATTTATTGGATCAATTAAGATTAAGATTTAATAATAGACTTGCAAAATTTGAAGTACCAATTAGAAATGATTTTTTGAGTACTGAAGAATTAAGAGATCATGTGCTCAGGCTTTCAGAAATATTATATAAAGAAGATAAAAAAGTTATAACAATTGCTATTGATGGAATAGATCATGCAGCACGTGCAAGTAAAAATGGTAATATCGAAGAGGTTTTCTTGAGTTATCTTGTTCATCCGGAAAAAGTTCCTAAAGGAGTATGTTTTCTAATTGCAGGACAACATCCAGAAGGCTATCCACAATATCCGATCTGGTTGAGAGAAAAAAGAAGTGATGTGTTAAACATAGAAATCCCAAGAATCAATAAGCAAGATGTTAGACAATTGTTTGTAAAAATTAATCCTAGTTTTAATAATGAGCAAATTGAGTCTGCTGTAAGAGTAATCGATGAAATATCTAAAGGGAATACATTATCAACTGTTTTTGCAATTCATGAGGCTTCAATTTGTAATTCCATAGACGACTTGGAAGTCATCTTGACCAGAAGAAAGATGCATGATGGAGTTTTAGCATATTATAAAGAAATATGGGAAGGTGCAATTCGTAAAATTCAGTGTCAGACTAAAACGAACATTCCCTATATAGGAACAAAAATGGCTGCATATATATCCCTGTCCAGTTCATTATTTGAAGCTGGTGTTTTAAAAAATATATATCTTGAATCTCATTTGTCGGAACAAGATTGGATGAATATTCTAAGGGATTTGAGACCTTTGCTGATAGAGAGTGAAGGAGGCAAGTTCAGATTGTTTCACAACGATGTAAGAGTTTATCTGATGAGAGAACTCCAGTTAAGTCCAAGTGTAGTAACTGAAACAGCGAGTTTAATAGCTGATTTCTACTTGAAAAGCAAAGAATATAAAATGGCTAGGCATATTGATTTATTTAATTTACTAGAAATATCTGGGCGTAGTAGTGAACTAATAGATTTATTTTCACCTGAATATGTTATTGAATCATGGTCAATAAGAAGACCTATAAACGAAATTGTAGCACAGTGTATAAAAGTATTACAATTAGCAAAAGTGTCTAGAAGTTGGGACAAGTTATACAGCGTTTTGGAATCGCTGAAAACAGTTTGTCAGTTGACAAGTACACAACATTACGC
>JAEZDX010000686.1 GCA_023417975.1 Bacillota bacterium | reverse complement strand
GTTCTGGATGGACGAGATAAGAAGGCAATGGCACACATACTGAAAAAGCACGGATATGATTTTAAGGAAAGCAAAGATGGACGCTTGTTGCTTTCGGAAGGCTCAGCAACTGAAAAGCCTGAAAGCTTAGCTGAACTTCTGGTTGGTTTTGGAGCGCCGCCAACACAACTAAACATCGTTACGGAAGATTTGGAAGGTTATTTTTTACGGATCATTCAAAATACAAGGAGGATACACTAATGAAGATATTGTCATTTATACATTGCGAAGCCCTTAAAGTATTGCGTTCAAGTGTTTTTTGGATTGTTGTTGCCGCATTTGCCGCTATGCCGATTATGCTTGGCTTAGTCACATATATCAATGCTGTAGATGCCGGATGGCAGCCTTATTTAAAGGATTTGCTCAGTACAAGCACTGCTCTTTTGGTCATTGGATTCTCTTTCACCTCATGTTGGGTTTTCGGAAGAGAATATACGGATAAAACCATCAGTGAATTGCTGGTGAAACCAGTATCTAAACTTTATGTAGTAATTTCAAAGTTCATCGTAATTTTTCTTTGGGATATATTGTTGGCCTTTTTCATGTTCTCCGTAGTATCCATTATGGGTATTTTGATTGGGCTTAATGGTGGGACATGGCTGCTTATGATAAATAGCTTTCTTTCTTTTATAGCAGCATCACTGCTTATTATGGTAGTCAGTACTATAAGTGCCCTATTAGCAAATATCAGCAAGGGATACTTAGCCCCTATTGGCCTGGCGTTCCTCATTGTGGTCATTTCCAATGTGGTTGCACAGGCTGGGTTTGCCGCTTACTTCCCTTGGACAATTCCGGCATTATTTATTTCAAATGTACATCTTGGCTTCGCCAGCATCGCCATACTTGCTATTACAGGAATAATAGGATTTGTTGGAACAGTGGCATGGTGGAGGTTTGCCGAACAGTAATAGGGTTAACTCAGCTTTTGCAAAAAGATCATAGCAAGTAAATACCTATACACTTTCTCCACAGTCCATATGTTACCTATATAAACTGTGGAGAAATTATCATACTCCGGGAGTAATTGTGCTGTCAGAAACGGAAGAAAGTACATCCAACGACACAAAGATGCACACATCACCTTCATTACATTCGGCCCATATTTGTCCATTATGCAATTCAACTATGCTTTTTGCTATTGATAAGCCTAATCCCGAACCTCCTGTTTCAGAGTTTCTTGCAATATCCGTTCTATAGAATCTGTTAAATATCTTGGAGCTTTCTTCATTACTAAGCTTACTGCCCCTATTGCATACACAGCAAGTGGCCTTCATTCCTTCTCTATATGTTTTAACCTCCACAAGCCCCGGCTTTGAGCTGTACTTAATGGCATTTGATATTACATTTTCAAATACTCTTGCAAGCATTGACGGGTCAGCCTCAATGGATAACTCGTTATTACTTGTAGAGCTAAACTTTAGTTCCACACTATTTTGCAGCCCCAGTGGCATTAATTCTTCCATAACCTGTCTAATGAGTTCATTAAATAGAACAACATCTTTATTTAATTCAACTACATTGCTGCTTAACTTTGAATATTCAAATAAGTCATTAATCAATGTATTAAATCTGCTAAGTTTATTATCTACTATGCCCAAATATTTATCGAATTCTTGATCAATAGTGTACTTCTCTCTTATTAGTTTTGTATAACCCATAATGGATGTGAGAGGTGTCCTTAAGTCATGGGATACATTTACTATAAGCTCGTCCTTTGATTTTTCAACTTCTCTTTCTCTCTGCTTATTTATCTTCAGTTCATAAGCCATTTGGTTAATGTTTTCAGCCAAAACGCTTAACTCGTCACGTCCTGTAACAGGAGCTTTTATATCCAGGTTTCCCCCTGCAATTACTTTTAAAGAATCTGTCAGTATTTTAATATACTTTATTCTTTTATATGTAAGCGTAAAGAACAAAAGTATAAAGACTGGCAAAGCTATAAATATGAATTGAAACTTGTCGTTTTTAATTAAAACTGTTGAAGCAACAAGATACTTGTCCTCACTAATCTTCTCAGCTCTTCCGTACTTTACCTCATTGCCTACATAATGCGATGTGTTGCTTAACTTTTTCACCTCATCCAAATCTATTTTAGTATAGTAGTTACTTGGAGCTCCTAAAAGTACATTGCCCAATTCATCTACAATGAAAATATCTATGGATTTGTTACTGTACATATTTATATATGTCTTGAGTTGTTCATCGCTGCTTGATATAGCTTGTACTTCACTAAAAACAGTATTAAATTCAGCGTCAAATGCCCTTACTTCCAAACTTAAGTCTGTACTTTTATTTCTAGCCATTCCATTTAGGAATAAAAACACAAAAATACCTACTGCTAAAGAGAAGAAAAATACTAAAAAGAATTTGACTCTTATTCCGAAAATCACTCTACTTTTCAATCTTATAGCCCACTCCCCAAATTGTTTTGATAAATTTTGGATTCTTAACCGAATCTCCAAGTTTTTCTCTAAGATTCTTTATGTGAGTCATTATTGTAGAATCAGATTCAAAAAAATCCTCTCCCCACACCTTCTCATAAATCCTTCTGCTGCTGAAGACTATTCCCCTGTTTGATGCCAGCAGCTTTAAAATCTCAAATTCTTTATTAGTAAGCACTACCTCGTTATCATCCAATATTACAGAATGTGTATTAAGATTGATTTCCAAATTATCTATGCGAAAAATATCCTCCTCAACAATATCCGTTTTGTTTATGCATCTCTTCAGTAAAGCCTTTATTCGGACAACTACCTCAAGAGGGTTAAAGGGCTTGGCTATATAATCATCCGCACCTGTCATAATTCCGTGAATTCGGTCTTTAGTTTCGCCTTTTGCAGAGAGCATAATAATTGGAATATCACTGTTTTCTCTAATCCTTTCACACAAGTTAATACCATT
>JAEZDX010000683.1 GCA_023417975.1 Bacillota bacterium | reverse complement strand
CTCTTGAACCAATTGCTATAGTTAACAGTAAAAAGGTTGACTTTGACTATATCATAAAAGAAAATGATAATGTGGAGATAATTTATCCATCAACCCTGGGAGATTTTATAAAGCACTCGCTTCTAAGAGTTTCTCCGGCTTCAAGATTTTATTTAGGAGATACGGAAATATCCTATGATTATATTATAAAAG
Organism: Bacillota bacterium; assembly: GCA_023417975.1. Lineage (GTDB taxonomy): Bacteria > Bacillota > Clostridia > Clostridiales > Clostridiaceae > JAEZDX01. The sequence goes on along the minus strand of JAEZDX010000683.1, from coordinate 12,524 downwards.
AAGGAAATAATATAGTAGAAAAGGAAATGGTCAATGAAGTGAGAAACTCAAATTCCGAAAATGAAGCTGCACTTGAAGCTGAGAATGAGAATAGAGGTGCAAAGCCGCTAGAAGAGACTACGGCTGCTGATATTAATTGTGTTCAGCCTGAGGTAAAAGAGATAAGTGTTACTGTTAATAACCAAAAAGTAATAATGAAGGATAAAAGTAAATATATCTTTATTGATATATTTAACTATATACAATTTGACAGAACAAGAGTGAAAGGTCAATTAATATTGAAATTGAACGGAAATATTGCAAGCTTTAATGAAGAACTAAATGATGAAGATGTAGTGGAAATATATTGGCAATAAAGTTTATGTGAGGTGATAGTTTGGAAGAAAATTATGATTTTTTAAAAATGTCAGCCGAAATCTACGAAGAATTAGTGAGGCTTAGAAGGCACTTTCATATGAATCCGGAGTTAGGCTTTGAGGAATTTGAAACCTCTGCAAGGATAAAGGAATTTTTAACTGCTGAGGGAATACCATACAAAGAAACTGCTGAAACCGGGATATGTGCTATTATTGAAGGAAAGGCTTTTGAAGGTGAGAAGATAAGAACTATTGCACTAAGGGCAGATATAGATGCGCTTCCTTTAAGTGACAAAAAGGGCTGTGAGTATTCTTCAAAGATTGAAGGAAAGATGCATGCCTGCGGTCACGATGCACATATGACTATATTGATGGGAGCAGCTAAGCTTTTAAATGGTATTAAAGACAATTTAAAGGGAAATGTTAAATTATTGTTTGAGCCGGCAGAGGAAACAATTGGCGGGGCAAGATTTATGATAAAAGAAGGTGTGCTGGATAATCCTAAGGTAGATGCCGTAATCGGACTTCATGTGGCAGAAGGTATAGAAAGCGGCAAAATCGGTGTAAAAAAAGGAGTATTTAATGCAGCATCAAACCCTTTCAACATAAAAATAATCGGAAAAGGAGGACACGGTGCACATCCGGAGGATACTGTGGACCCAATTGTGATTGCAAGTAGTGTCATCCTGGGTCTTCAAACAATTGTGAGCAGAGAAATACCTCCTACAGATCCTGCAGTTATTACTGTAGGTACTATTCATGGAGGCAGTGCTCAGAATATTATACCTGAAGAGGTGAATATATCCGGAATAATAAGAACTATGAAATCCGAGCATAGGGAATATGTTATAAAAAGAGTAACGGAAGTTGTTGAAGGTATTACCAAATCTATGAGAGGCAGCTGTGAAATTGATATACAGGAAAGCTATCCATGTCTATATAATGATGACTTGATGGTGGATTTAGTTAAGCAATGTGCTGAAGATATAGTTGGAGAAGATAATATAATCAATCTGGAAAAGCCAAGTATGGGAGTTGAGAGTTTTGCTTATTTCTCCATGGAGCGGCCATCTGCCTTCTATTTCTTAGGTGCGGGCAACAGCGAAAAGGGAATAAATAATCCGGCTCATGGCAGTTTTTTTGATATTGATGAAAACTGTCTTCCAATAGGTGTATCAATTCAATGCAAAATGGCTTATGATTATTTAAATAACAATATAGTATAAATATAACTGAATTTAGGAGGCTTACAAGGGATGAATATAGTAATAGGACCGAATGAAGCAGGACAGAGATTGGATAAGTTTTTGAGAAAGTATTTGAAGGATGTGCCGCTAAGTGCTATTTTTAGGGCAATCAGGAAAGGCGATGTAAGAGTAAACGGCAGTAAGGCTAAGGAAAAATATCCATTAGCCGAAGGGGATAGTTTAGATATTAATGTCACTTCTACAGAACCTAAGAAAGCAAACTTTATAAAAGTGGATGCAGATTTAAAAATAACCTTTGAAGATGAGAATATGCTCCTTGTAGAAAAGCGTCCTAATCTATTGGTTCATTCAGATGGAAAAGACGGAGAGCCTACGCTTACCGATTTAGTACTTTCTTACTTAAGTGAAAAAGGAGATTACAAGCCTGAAAATGAAATTACATTTACACCTGCACCATGCAACAGGTTGGACAGAAACACTTCAGGTATAGTGATTTATGGTAAGAATTATGAAGCGTTAAAGCTTTTGAATGAAATGATAAGAGACAGAGATATAAAAAAATATTACAGTGCGCTTGTAAAGGGCAGAATAAAAGATGGTATACACGAAGCTTATATACTCAAGGATGAAGAAAATAATGTGTCGAAGGTATATAGCAGCCCCATGAAAAATACTAAAAAAATAGCAATGGAAGTAAAGACAGTGCAGAGTAATGGATTATTTTCTCTAATAGAGATTGATTTGCTTACAGGAAGGAGTCATCAGCTGAGGGCGCATCTGGCGCAGCTGGGAAATCCCATTATCGGAGATGCGAAATATGGAAACAAAAAATTAAATAGCTTTTTCAATAATAAGTTTGGATTGGATTATCAGTTTCTCTATGCCTTTAAGCTTATATTTACAAACTGTCCGGAAAAGTTAGGGTATTTGGAGAACAAGACAATTGCAGAAAGTCTTCCACCAATATTTAAGAAAATCAAAAGGGATGTATTCAAGTTTTAAGATACTACTGTATTTTTCGCACAAAAGAATCTTGTTTTAGAGAAATACATCTAAAGTGAAAGGTTTTGAAGTATATGAAAGAACAGTCTACGACTAAAGGCTTTGCCGTACTTTCTACGGCAAGCATGGTTATAAAACTCTTGTCACTGTTTTATCTGCCGTATTTAAGCCGTATATTGGATAAAAGCGGTATGGCCAATTACAGTTACACTTATCAAATGTTTGCATTTATTTATGTAATCACAAATTCGGGTATTCCCGTAGCAATATCAAAAATGGTGTCAGAATTGATAGCTCAAAGAAACTATAAAGATGCTGTCAAATCCTTTAAAATAGCAAGATTTATGCTGCTTATTATAGGTGCGGTGATGTCACTTATCATGATAATATTGGCAAAGCCAATGACAAAGTCAGCAAACGTTCCAGATGCATATTTGTCTGTAATAGCTTTATCTCCTGCCATATTGATAACCTCTGTGGTTTCGGCATACAGAGGTTATTTTCAAGGAAGAGGCAATATGACACCCACAGCTGTTTCTCAAGTAGGGGAACAGGCATTAAATACTATATTCAGTCTTATTTTTGCGGCAATTTTAGTTAAGCTCAGTATGAATCTCGGGGTAGTCGGTGCTACTGTGGGAACTACTATAGGTGCACTCTTTGCATGTATATATCTAATAGTAAAATATGAGAGAAATAAGAAATTCAAAATACCGAGGGATATAGATACTTCAAATATAACAAGACTGCCAAACAAGGTGCTTATAAGAAGAATAATAAATTATGGAGCACCAATCACAATTTCAGTTGGTTTGCAAAATGCAGGAATGTTAGCGGATTCCAGTATTTTGCTGGGAAGGTTGGAGGCAGCTGGCTTTGTAGATACGGTTGCCAAAGGGAAATATGCTGTATTGGCACTGCTGAATCCGCTTGTAAATGTGCCTATAACTGTGATCTCGGCGCTGAGTGCAGCGGTATTGCCAGCTATTTCTGCGGCAGCGGCTGTAAATGATAGAAAGAGAGTTCAAAGTAAAATAAATCAAGCCTTGAAGCTTTGCTTTATTGTTTCTATACCGTCGGCTGTTGGACTTGCTATACTCAGTAAACCCATTTTTTCTACGTTGTATCCTGAATATGTCAGTGATGGAGCACATCTAATGAAATATGCGGCTATAGTTGTGGTTTTGATGGCTGTAGTTCAAATACAGTCAACTATACTGCAAAGTATAGGAAAGATGTATATAGCCACTGCATCAATGATCGCAGGAATGGCATTAAAAATAATTTGTGATTATGTGTTGGTAGCAATACCATCAATAAATTTACTTGGAGCAATTATTGGAAACATAATTTGCTTTACGCTTCCATTGATTATAAACAGTATATTTATTAAAAGATGGACTAATTACAGATTGGAATTGACAAAGTACTTCTACAGACCGCTCATAGCAGGGGCTTTTATGGGAGTAATAGTATATATGATAAATTTTACACTGGAAACCTTTATGGCCAGCAGTGATGTAAGAACAATCATAAAAGCTATACCCTTAATGTTTTCTGTCGCTATTGGAGGAATGGTTTATGTATATGGATTAATTTTGGTGGGTGGAATAACCAAGAAGGATTTTAATTCTGTCTCACCGAGGTTAGCAAGATTAATGCCTAATTTTATGAAGGAGAGGATGAGATAATCATCCTCTTTTTTCAGAATAGTGCAAAATAAAACCGGCAGCAAAAGGAAGAGTAAAACCAATAAATATAATTAATAAATTTTTTGATGTAACTAGGCTATTTGGAAAATTATTAGCTATAAACGTCATTATGTAATATAGTAAAAATGAAAGTAATGCAGAAACTAAAATACTAAAAAAATTAAAACTGATGTCTATATTCTTTCGAATAACCTGAAGATTTGCCGCTAATATTAAGGCTGAAGTAATAAGTGAGGTAATGCCATAGCCATAAATGTTTATTGAAGAAATACCTGTAAATATATATAACAAAACAAGTTCAAGTGCGGAAATGATAAGAGAATTCCGCAATATAACATTCTGTTTCCCCAAGCCATTCAAAATACCGAAGGTGGTGGAGGCAGTAAAAATAACAGGAGCGGACAATGAAGCGAATTTTATATAGCTTCCAAGATCATATCTGTTAAAAAACATTTTACCTAAATTATCACCATTAACAAGGCAAATGAGTAAGGTGGATATACCAAGTAAAAACGATATTCGAAGAACTGAGGCAATCCTTTTCTCTACTGAATAATAATCTTTTTTGCTTAGACTTTGAGACAAATCAGGAATCAATACTGTGGATATTGAGCCAATGACAATCATTGGAAAAAACACAATATTAAGCGACATACCTGTGAATTTACCGATCATTGAGAGTGCCGTCGAGTATTCAATACCTGTTGCTAAAAGGCGTCTGGGTACAATTAAAGTGGATACTGTAGATAATGCTGTAGAAATAAAGCCGTTAAGACAAAGTGGAAGAGATATAACCAGTACATTAAAAAGCAGTTGAGCTCTTCCTTCCGGCTTAATATTTGAAAAACCTAATTTGTGCCCGTCAAGCTTATAATATATGTATAAAAGCACAAGGGATATAAATTCACCTGTACAGAGAGCAGCATAGGCTGCAGTAACAGTAGTTGTTACTGAGGCTAAATCAATTGTTTTTGATATGGTGTAAATTATCAATATCCTTATTGCTTTTTCGAAAATATCTATGAAGGCTGGAATTCCGACTTTGGAGGTTCCGTAAAAATAACCTTTTAAGGTATTGGACAATGAAATAAAGATCATAGCCGGGCAAGTCAATCTCAAAGCGTATAAGGTTCTGCTGTCCTTAATAAAATATGTACTTATGTGATAGGAGAATATAAATACTAAAGCCACTATTAGCAAAGACCAAAGGATGTTAAAGAATAGTGTTGTTCTTATAGTCTTTTTTAGATTTTTATAATCATTCTTTGCATAATACTCGGCAGCAACCTTTGAGATGGCAGTTATTATACCTCCGCAAATAAGGCATATAAATAGATTGTATATCGGCATTATGAGTCCATATAGACCCATTCCTTCTGCGCCAAGTTCTCTTGAAAGAATTATGGAAAAAATAAAACCGAGCACACCTGTAGTAAGGTTGGACAAAGTTAGTAATATGGAATTTGTTACGAATGTATCCTTTTTCATAATAATAGTTCCAACAACTAAGTTCGGATATGGTTGTTAATGGCAATTCTTTACTGCTGGAACAAAAAACACTCCCTTAAATATTGTTGTCATTAATATTTATTCTCAAGTTATATAATATATTCTAAATGTATAAACTCATATGGCTTTAAATAAAAAACGACGCTTGAAGCGTCGTCAGGCTATTTTAAATTTTCAGGGTTTAGTTGTTTTAATTCATCAATAACGAAAATACCGTCTTTACGAATAAGTACGTCATCAAAATAGATTTCTCCACCACCGTACTCAGGTCTTTGCATATAAACAAGATCCCAATGTATGGAAGATCTATTGCCGTTAAAGCAATCTTCATAAGATTTTCCGGGGGTAAAATGTATAGAACCCGCTATTTTCTCATCAAATAAAGTATCCTTCATAGGAGTTAATATATACGGATTCACGCCTATAGCAAATTCTCCAACATATCTTGCACCTTCATCAGTATCGAATATTTTATTGATTCTTTCATTATCATTGGAAGTAGCTTTTATTATTTTACCATCTTTAAACTCAAGTCTGATGTTTTCAAAGGTAAAGCCTTCATAAACCGCCGGAGTATTATAGGTAATATATCCGTTAACAGAATCTCTTACAGGTGCAGTATATACTTCACCATCAGGTACATTAACCTTACCGTCACACTTAATACCGTGCATACCTTTTATTGAGAAAGTTAAATCAGTACCTTCACCTTTGATATGTACTTTATCGGTTTTGTAGATGATATCCACTAATGAATCCATAGCTTTTGACATCTTACTGTAATCAAGATTGCATACATTAAAGTAAAAGTCTTCAAAGGCTTCTGTGCTCATAGATGCTGCTTGAGCCATAGAATAAGTAGGATATCTTAATACTACCCACCTGGTTTTCGGAACTCTTATATCGCCATGTACCGGTCCCCAAAAATTTTTCCAATGAATCGCCATTTTGTCACCGGGAACATCTGAAAGCTCATTAGTATTGTTGCCGCCTCTTATGCCTATGTATACATCCATATCCTTCATTCTCTCGGCTTCATATTTTGCCATTAAGTTCATCTGTTCTTCCGAGCAGCCCATATACAAAGCTCTACTTATGCTATTCTGCTTTATAGAAACAAAAGGCAGACCACCTACCATATACACCTGTTTGACAAGTTCTGTTACAAAGCTTTGATCAAGATCATATGCTTCAATAAGAACTTTTTCCCCCTTCTTTATGGAACAGGAATAGTTTACCAGGCTTTCGGCTAATTGTATAATTCTAGAATCTTTCATATTTACACCTCCAAAAAGTATTTTATATTATAAGTTTACCAAAAAGCAACGGCAATATTTTATTAATGATCTGTGAGCTTGAAACTTGATAAATTCACAGTAAAAGCAAGGGATTTTGAAAAATTATTCGGCCACAACTAAAATATATATCTGTATAGTTATAAATAAACTATGCTTATATTTGACAATTTTCTGATTAGATAGTATAATTTTTTTATTATTTAATGGAATATTGAATAATATTAAATAATAAAGAGTTTGATAAGGTAAGGTGTGCAAAGGTGACAAATAATGCTATTAGGGTTATGTCGAATAGTTCGTTTCTAAAAAGACAATTATATAAGCTGAAGGTTAGTTCGGCTTTAAAATTTTGCCAAGAAATTAAAGAAAAAGTAAAAGCACATCATGGGATAGGACGAGATGATATTAATGTGAACATAGTTGCAGTCAATCCTGAAAATAATGAAATTGAAGAAAGTTACTATGCTACAAAGGGATATAATAAAGATGGAAGTTTGCGTCCTTTGCAAATATATGCAATAAGGAATAGCAAATTAGTACAGGCTGATATATTTGATAGTAGCAGCATAATTGTAGTGGATTTGTTTGAGTGCAGCATATTCCTACATAATTACAGTATAAAAGGAGATTATGTAGAGGGTTTTGTTGTAAATCTAGATGCACTAAAACAAGGATATAACTTAATTTTATCTGCCGATAAAGTAAGCGTATTTATGAAAAATGCAAATAGCTATGAACAATATAAAAGTACATATGAATTTGTTAATAAGTATTTATTATAACAGCTGCCAAAATGGCAGCTTTTTTGTTTATAATGGATTTAAAATTGATTATAATGAAAATGAGAAATTAAGTGTTTAAGAGGTGGTTAAAATATTTTGCTTGATTTGTGGTATGAGAATAGAAAAAGATAATGCACTTATTAATGATAACGCTATGCTAATAAAAAATTCAGAAGATCATATTAATTGTTGTCCGTTTTGTGGCGCTTCAGAAAACTTTTTTACTGATAAAGCCATTGAATTTAATATGGGAAAACTGAGTAATAGTGAAATAAAGATATTGGACCATGCAATGAAGCTTGAGGTATTTAATGGTGACTTTTATAAGGAAGCTGCAAAAAAAGCCATTGATAAGGAAGTAAAAGAAATGTTTAAAGCTCTTGCAAACATTGAATTTATGCATGCGAATATACACAGAAGATTAGGAGGATTTGAGCAATTACCTAAGCTTAAAAAAATTGATTATTCAAGCTATGATAACGATATGTTATTACTGAACTTGGCAGGCAAAAGAGAGGAGCATGCGGTAGCGTATTATAACAAATACATTGATGAAATTGAAAATAAAAACATAATACCGATTTTTAAAGTACTCTCTGAAGTTGAAAATCAGCATATAAAATTATTAAAACAGCCGGTGTAAACATAAGAAGGTTATTATTTTCGTAGTCAACCAATATATTTATATGGTAAGTAAAAAATTATAGTGGAGGTAAAATGAAAAAGTATGTATTTATATTACTTACCATTTTATTTATATTGTTATCGTACATAATAATAGGTATGGTTAAAAAAGAACAACATATGTTACTAAGTGATGGAAAAGTAAAATACAGTATAATTGCATCTGGTCTAAAAGAAGCCAGAGATTTTTCCGTTAATGGCGATGATGTTTTCGTTGCTTTTAAAAATAAAATACAAGTAATAGAGAAAAGTGGCAAAAGCTATATGTTGATGGAAGATAATAATTTAGATATTAAAGCATTGGGTTATTATAATGGAGATTTATACTTTTTAAGTGGAGCTTCACTATTTTGCTTTGATGTGCAAGAAGGTAAACGGACTGAACTGATGAAGGATATACCCAATTATGGTGATTACGATGGAGGAAGTATTTTAATAAACAACGGAATGCTTTATTTATCTATAGGAGCAGCTACAAATTCAGGTGTTGTAGGTGAAGACAATGTTTGGAAGGACAAGTATCCGTTTAACTATGATATTTTGCCGAAGGATATTGTTATAAGTGAAAAAGTGGACAGTAAGTTTGGCGCATTTGTTCCGTATAATACAAAAAATATACCGGGACAAAAAATTCCTGGACACTTTCCGGGCAATTCTTCCGTAATAATATATAATATAAACAAGCAAAATACTTCTTTATTTTGCTGGGGACTAAGAAATGTAAATAGTATGGATTTTGACAGCCACGGAAGAATCATAGCCACTGTAGGTGGAATGGAACCTAGAGGAAGAAGACCGGTAAATGGAGATGTGGATTATATTTATGAATTAAAAGAAGGCATATGGTATGGATGGCCAGATTATAGTGGAGGAGATCCTATAAATAGTCCTAGGTTTAAAGGCTTAAACGGAGAGAAACTACAGTTTCTGCTCCAAAAACATCCAAGTAATAATCCTCCGGCACCATTGTATCAGCATAAATCACTTTCATCGCTGTCTGCCTTAACTATAGATAGAAACGGAATTTTAGGCGAAAAGGACTGCATATATTTCTATGATAACAAGGATAATATACTTTATAGTATGAGTACAAGCGGAGTAGTAAGCCAAAAGCTTAGGATGGACAATAATATGAAACTGAAGGCGATAAAAAGCTGTGAAAAGGGTATTATGCTTTTAGAACAAAATGATGGATATCTGTTTGTAATTGGAAACGAAGAGAAGACAATAAATAGCAATTCAAATATTATTATTATTTATACTACAGGTTTAATTATAACAATCATATGCATTTTAGTGTGGAAAACTAAAAAATAGATAATAATAAAGGAGAAGTATTCCATATGAAGAGAAGACTCGAAACAACATATGGCAAAACCCTTCAAGGGATTATGTTTGCTGTTAATCCTGTAAAAAAAGCAGTGCTTAAAACACACTGCACTGTTCATAAATATATAAATATGAAGGCTATAGAGATATTAAAAAATGAAGGTAATATTGAGCAATGTAAGTTTTTCCGAGATAATATAAAACCTTTGAATCTCGGAGTTACCTGGGCTGATCAAGACTTAAAAAGCTCAAATCATTTCTTCCATTACGAAAAAGGTAAAGGACTTTATGGATTTTCTGATGCTTTATCTGAGTGTGAGAAATATTATAGTAAATCTATGGTACTTTTGAATAATGGTGAAAAGGATAAGGCTGTTTTTTATTTCGGAGCTGCATGTCATTTGGTGCAGGATGTAACTGTACCTCATCATGTGAGTAACAGACTTTTGAAAAGCCATCGCAAATTTGAATTGTGGATTATAGCAAGACTTATGTCGGATTTTTCCTTCGATGCCGAATCAGGTATTAAGAGATATGAAAGTATAAGAAAATATATAGAGAGCAATGCTAAGATGGCTCATTTTACTTATAATAAGTATGAGGCCATACAAAATATTGAGGAGCGTTACTATAAGATAGCAAGTGAAATTATGAAGGAAGCCCAAAGAACTACGGCGGGACTTATGATGGATTTCTATGAAGAAATAAAGAAAATTAATAGTTAAAAAATTAAGGAATTCTTCCATATAATGGAGGAATTCTTTTTTATTATGTTGAATTATATACTTAAATTAATTATAAGGGTAGTAGGTGAAAGGTATGAAAAGACGGTCTTTAGGTTTAAATATAATAAAAGATAAAAGTCGTATTGATATGACAGCTATAAAGCTAAAGGGTAATATTTTGGATGTAGGAATAAGAAACTATGGTATAATATATAAATTATGCAAGCAAAATGAGGATGAAGTAGCTGTTGAATATGTCATGGATGAAGAACGTGAGTTTATAAGTGATAAGTGCTACGATTCAGTTGTATTGTTCTTTTCTTTGGGACAGTTAAACAATAGCAAAGCGAGAAGGCAGCTTTTTAAGGAGATTGATAAATATGTAAGTGATTCAGGCGAAATCTTTTTATGGGAAGTAAATAAGGCAGTTGGAGAGATGTTGGATTTAGATATTGAGGTTATTATGCCTGGTAATGAGGCCCAGAATATTAAACTGCAGTACCTTAATCCAATGAAAAAACTGTCAATGATTGAAATAAAGTCAATGGTAATGCACTATTTTGACATTATTGATGAAAAGGAAGAAGCATGCTTTTTCTATTTAAGAGGAAAGCGTAAACAGAAGGAGAAGATAATTGATGAAAGTAGTATTGATTGCACTTAATGCGAAGTTTGTGCATACAAATTTGGCGGTAAGATATTTGAAGAAATATACAGAAGAGCTGGATTATAATTGCAAAATAAAAGAGTTTTCAATAAATGATCAGCTTGAAAGAATTTTAGAAGCAGTGATAATGGAAAGACCTCAGGTTGTAGGTCTTTCTTGCTATATTTGGAATATGGAAATGATAGGAAAGTTGGTTCGACTTATAAAAAAAGTGGAACCGGCAATTGAAATTATATATGGAGGGCCTGAAGTGTCCTATGACAGCAGAGACTTTTTAGAGAAAAACCTTGGTGAATATGTAATCGAAGGTGAAGGCGAAGAGACCTATAAAGAATTCATCGAATACAAGCTGTCAAAGAAAAAGTTAAATGAGATTAAGGGATTATATTACAAAGAACCGAGTGGAGAGGTAAAATATTTGAGCTCAAGGCCATTGCTAGATATGGATAAACTCATATTTCCATATGAAATAGATGATAATTTTGAAAATAAATTAGTATACTATGAGGCTTCACGAGGCTGTCCCTTTAGTTGTAAGTACTGCCTTTCTTCAACTATTCACGGAGTAAGAATTAGAAATATTGACATAGTAAAAAAAGAGCTTTTATTTCTGATGAATAAAAATGTAACTCTTGTAAAATTTGTTGATAGGACATTTAACAGTAATAAAAGGTATGCCAGAGAACTATGGAAATTTCTCATAGAAGCAGATACGACTACAAGGTTTCATTTTGAGATTTCGGCTGACCTTCTCACAGAGGAGGATATTGAACTGCTACGTACCGCTCCGTTTAACAGGTTTCAGTTCGAAATAGGCGTTCAAACTACAAATGTTCAAGTAGTAGAAAATATAGATAGAACTATGGATGTTCAAGAGGTAGCAAGTATTGTTCATAGGCTAAGGCAGCGGGATAATATTAAGCTGCATCTGGATTTGATAGCCGGTCTGCCGGGTGAGGATTATGCTTCATTTAAAAAATCCTTTAATGAGGTTTTCTATATGAATCCTCATGAGATTCAATTAGGCTTTTTAAAACTATTAAAAGGATCAGCTATGAGAGCAGAAGAAGAAAAATGGGGTATGGTATATGCTCCTTATCCACCTTATGAAATATTAAAAAATCATTATATATCATACGATGAGCTTCTAGTACTGAAAAAGGTTGAAGAGGTAGTAGATAAATATTACAACAGCGGAAGATTTAATTCAATTTTAAAGTTTCTATATCCATATTTTAAGGAGCCTTTTGAC
>JAEZDX010000681.1 GCA_023417975.1 Bacillota bacterium | reverse complement strand
GGAGGATCCTCCGCTGTTTGGTTTTACTACTACAGGATAACCAATTTCTTCAACAGCGTTAGTATCTATTTTCTCTCCATTATTTATCATAAGCCATTCAGCAGTTTTTATGCCTGATGCCTTCAATACTTTTTTCGTCATATCCTTGTCCATACATACAGCACTACTTAGAGCGCTGCACCCTGAGTACGGTATATCCAAAGTCTGCAAAACTGCCTGTACAGTTCCGTCTTCACCAAATTTCCCATGCAGAGCTAATAGTGCAAAATCTATACCTCTGACCTTTTGAAATATATCCTCCTTTTTATCTATAACTATGGATACTACCTCATATTTTTCTTTATCCAAATTCGCAACAATTTCTTTCCCTGTGTTAAGTGATATTTCTCTCTCGGAAGAAATCCCACCCATTATTACTCCTATTTTCATATTTCAACCTCCACATATCCATATAAAATTTCTGCATCTATAATTTTAAACTAAAATTCAACACTGTCAAATTGTATAGAACATATTAAAAGTCTCACATTGCACCGAGCAAAAATATCCAATCTTCAAGGATTTTTTGCGAAGGCAGAATGTAAGAGACTTTTTACGCGCTATACAGGTTTATTTACTGCCTTTATTATAATATTCACAATGCGGCGCTAGACTACATTGCTGGCAATTTGGCTTTCTTGCATTACATACTTTTCTGCCGTGCCATATTATATAGTGATGCGCGTCACTCCACATATGTTTCGGTACTGCCTTCATCAATTTCTGTTCCACTTCCTCAGGTGTCTTTCCCTTCGCTAATCCAAGTCTGTTTGATACTCTGAATACATGTGTATCTACAGCAATAGCCGGAACTCCAAAAGCATTTGAAAGTACCACATTTGCAGTTTTTCTTCCAACACCGGGTAATGAAGTCAACTCCTCCATGGACCTGGGCACCTGACCATTATGCTTTGTTAATATTTCTCTAGTTGCAGCCAGGATATTCTTACTTTTATTATTGAAAAATCCGCAGCTTTTTATCTTTTGACCCAGTTCTTCTTCCGTCAGTTCTGCCATTTTTTCAGGAGTGTTAAACTGTTTAAAAAGCTCCTCAGTAGCTACATTTACCCGCTGGTCAGTGCACTGAGCAGATAAAATAGTGGCAACCAAAAGCTCATATGGAGTTCTGAAGTTTAAAGCACATTTTGCTTCTGCATATTCATTACTTAATATTTCCAGAATGGAACTAACCGTATCTTTTTTCATTGTATCACCTTTCGGATAATTTATTTTGACATATAATTTTAATTATTATAGAATAAAAAAGAACATTTATAAAGGATTTTTATATTTTTTATACTATTATTTTATCAAATCGCATAGATTATTAAACGCAACAGATATATATGGCTAAAAAGGGGTGATTTACATGTGTTGTAACTTTGGAATGGACGTAGACAAATTCAATCCCAAAATTTTGTATACTTTTGAAAAGCGATTTACTAGCAAGGATCTACTCAAATTACACAGCCATGACTTTATGTCTTTCATGTACATTCTTTCAGGCAGTTGTAATTATATTATTAACGGTATACCTTATAAGGTAAAAAAAGGTGATATGCTTATATTGAATCCCGGAGTTGAACATGGTAAAACTGTCCCCTCAGGCGGAGAGGTAGTAGAGTTTCACGCGGGCTTCGAAAATTTTAACGTACATGACCTTCCCAAAAATCATGTGATATCGGAAAATATTACTCCTGTTATTCCTTCTATTAATTACGAAAGTGAATTAAAACAGTGCTGCACAGATATACTAAAGGAGCAAAAAAAATGTGAGGCAGGCTCCGAATTAATTTTGAAGGTGCTGGGAATGCGGCTGCTTATAATACTTCTGCAGGCTACCTGTCAAAGGGAGACAGTTAGAGAAAAGGGAAGCATTAATTTCGAGACTTATGACAGAAGTACAATTGTAAATGCAATAACTGAGTTTATTAATTCCAATTATATGCATGAGCTGTCTCTGGAAATTATTTCTCAAAATATGTATTTAAGCCCTGCATATATTTCCAAGCTCTTTAAAGAAGAAACAGGGGATTCCCCTATTAATTATCTTATAAAAGTCAGACTGTCCAAAGCCAAAAATTTCTTAGCCGACAGTCAGATGACTATAAAAGAAGCTGCTCATTCTGTAGGCTATGATGACGCTTATCATTTTAGTAAATTATTCAAGAAATATTACGGTTACCCGCCGTCAAAAGTAAAAATTGAAAGAATTTGCTAAATAAAAAGACATCCTTATGCGGAAAGGATGTCTTTTTTAATGCTTAGCTTTAAGTCATACTTATTTATAAACTCCCCTATAGCTCTCAGGCAGCAGCCCTGCTATACTCTTCATCAAAAAATTCAAGGCTCTATCTTCATAACAATGCCTATCTTCATCTTTTTCCTTAACAGGCAAATGTATTGGCTCTCCGAAGTTGACCGTCACATCCGCATGATGGAAACTTTCGGAAGACATATCCCCTTCCTTATTAATTGGCATAAGCTTTTCCGTGCCCGCAATCCCAACAGGAATTATGGGTACCCCAGTTAATTTTGCGATAAGAATTATACCTTTTTTTGCTTCTATCATGCTTCCGGTCCTGCTTCTGGTGCCTTCGGGAAATATAAATACATTTTGTCCTGTCTTTACAGTTTTAATAATTGCGTTCATGGCATCCTTATCAGCTGTATTAGGTTTTATAGTTATGCTTTTAACAACATTCATACCAATTTGTGTTATAGGATCATTTGTAAGCTTAACGCCTGCTACAAAGGTAACATCCTTACGTTCCAGCACCTTTGCCAGTACCAAACCATCAGAGTTACTTAAATGGTTCCCGATGAAAATCACAGGAGAGTTACAGGAATTCAAATTGTCTTCACCTATTATTTTTATGTTTGCATATTTTTTCATATACATATCTACTATTTTTTTATATAAGAAAATGACTAACCCCTTCGGAAGATGACCGATTAATTTTGCCGTAGTTGGAGAAATCATTATGTATCCACCTTTCATTCTCATGCATATTTTATGTTCACAAAAATAGATATAGATATCCATTTTTGATGAACATCTATATTGAACACAATGTAATAGACTTTCTGTGTTCTATCTACATAAAATACTTTATCACAATTTTTTCTTGTGTGAAAGTCTATTATGATAATCTGCAATATACGGTGAATTTATTTTTTCAACTTTTCCTGTATCAATTTCATTATTATAGGCATAAATAAGTGCATTCCTCTGAAGAATATTTTTTCCTCTCCATCCGCAGGAAGTTATTTTATATTTTTCCAGGAAAGACTTCTTATCTATTTTTATGAGTTCATTAATATCATACTTTAACATATATTCCTTAGGCTGCAGTGCATCAATGCAAGAGAACTGTATATTTTCATTTTTCGGACAGCAAAGTTGACAACTATCACAACCGAACAATCTATCCCCCATTAAGGTGAACCACTTATCTTCAATATCCTTTTTTTGTGTTATATAAGAAAGGCATATATTGGCATTTCTTTCGTTGATATTTATAGACTTAGTAGGACATGTCTTTAAACATAAATCACATTGACCGCATGCTTCATACTTCATCAGCCGCTCCAACAGAACTTCCGGAGGTTCTTTATTTTCATCTGTCAACTTCAAATCCGTTATAATTTCCCCTAAGAACACATAGGAACCGTATTTTTCAGTATACAACATATTGTTTTTACCTATAAATCCAATTCCGCTCAAAAAAGCAATATATCTTTCTGGCAGAGGATTGCTATCCGAAAAGGCCATTGCCTTTCCACCAAGTCCAATTATAAAGTTGCATATATTGTTTAAATACTCCATAACAACCTTATGATAATCTTCACCTAAAGTATATATGGAAAACCCCTTTCCATATTGATAGTCCACATCAAAATAGTAAGGAAATGCAATAGAAACAATGCTTTTTCCTTCAGGAAAATGAAAAAAGGGATTAACCCTTTTTTCAATATCATTTTCTTCAAAGGAATTTTCCAACCCCTTATTTTTTCTTAGTTCGTATAGAGGAACCAGTTCTCTATACTCTCTGCAAATAGTAAATCCTATAGTATCCAAGCCTATATTCTTACAGTAATTTATTATACTGTCCTTCATATTCATAAGCTTACCCTTCTCTTACCTTATAATTATTAGATTACCATTTCGTTGTAGATAGTCCTCTGTCTTCCCTGATAATCCCTTATTTCTATTATACTCTTAGGCTTCTTCAGAATAATTCTTGCCGGTATTCCAACTGCAGTAGCTTTTGAAGGCACATCAGATAACACAACCGTATTGGCTCCTATC
>JAEZDX010000597.1 GCA_023417975.1 Bacillota bacterium | reverse complement strand
GTTATAGACGAAGAATTAAAAGATGAAATTAGAATAACTGTAATTGCTACTGGTTTCGAAAATGAAAAATATGAGCAAAAAAGGCTGAATCTAGATAATAAAAACGAAGAAAAGAAACCATTGGAAGAAGTAGCTGCAGCAAGGGATTACAACGATAATGAGTTGGAAATACCTGCGTTTTTAAGAAAACAAAGAAGATAATTAGAAAGAACCATGCGAGAATGCATGGTTCTTTTTTATTTTCTAGTAATTTGTTGTAGAAATTTAACATATGAAAAACGAAATGTCGGGGATAAATGTGACAAAATTTTAATATGAAGGGATATATAATAGTTTTAGGGAGTAAGGGGATGATGCCGTTGATTGTATATGTGGATATGTTTTTGTTAGAAAATTTCATAGTTAATTATTTCTTAGTGATTATAGCAGCGCAAACATTATGTGTAAGGTTAAATAATAAGAGAGCGCTATTATCATCCATATTAGCAGCAGTATACAGTCTGGTTATTTTTGTTGATAGACTACATTTTATGACAACTATCCCTGTGAAACTATCGATAGCATACTTGATTGTGCATTTAGCTTATGGAAAAAGAAAGTTGCTTTTAAAGTTGAAAGCAGCTTTGCTATATGTAGTATATACATTTATACTTGCAGGACTGATTATATTTCTTGAATACAAGAACAACATGAATCCGGCAAGAGGGCTGTACATAGAAAGCTTTCAATCAAGTTGGCAGTTTATTTCCTTAATGATAATTTATATCGTTATCTACAGAACAGTTTGCTATGTAATAGACAGGAGAAAGCTAAAAAACTTTACATATCCTATAGAGATTGTTACTTGTGCGGGAAGTATAAAGGTACAGGCTTTGCTAGACACTGGAAATGAGCTAAAGGAGCCTATCACCAATCTTCCGGTAATAATAGTAGAAAAAGAAATATTAGCTGATTTGGATACGAGTAAATATAGCAAATTATATATTCCGTATAAGGTAGTAAATGGTCAAAATAATTATCTTGAAGCATTTAAACCTGAAGTAGTAAAAGTAAATATTGATGAAAGTCATTATCAATATAAAACTGCAGTGATAGGTATTAGTAATGCAAAACTAAGTGAATCCGATGAATATCAAGCACTGCTTTCCAGAGACATTATATGAGGGGTGGAGGTATTATTATGAGAATTATAACATTATTAAGCAAATTGGCATTGAAAGTGAAAATTTTATATAGAAGGGTTTTCTACATAGGAGGTAATGACGCACTGCCTCCGCCATTGTCAAAGGAAGAAGAAGATTTACTTGTTATAAGGCTGGTTGAAGGAGACGAGAGTGTACGCTCGATTTTGATAGAAAGAAACCTTAGGCTTGTAGTATATATTGCAAGAAAATTTGAAAATACCGGAGTAGGCGTAGAGGATTTGATATCGGTAGGAACTATAGGACTTATTAAGGCCGTAAACACTTTCGATCCGGATAAGAAGATTAAATTGGCAACTTATGCGTCACGATGTATAGAAAATGAAATATTGATGTATCTTAGAAGAAATAGTAAAGTAAAGGCTGAAATCTCGTTTTATGAGCCTTTAAATATCGATTGGGATGGTAACGAGCTGCTGTTGTCGGATATTCTGGGTACAGATAATGATATAGTATATAATCTTATTGAAGATGAGATAGATAAGCAGCTTTTAGTATTAGCTATGAAAAAGTTAAATGACCGCGAGAAGGAGATTGTCAGCCTTCGTTTCGGTTTAAACGGCAGCGGGGAAAAGACGCAGAAAGAAGTCGCCGACATGCTTGGAATATCACAATCCTACATTTCCAGATTGGAAAAAAGAATAATAAAAAGATTAAAGAAAGAAATAAATAAAATGTTATAGTTTGTCTGTAGTATAAAAAAAAGCTTCCGAGGAGATAATTTAAATGCAATTACTCTAAAGGGGCGATGACTTGATGATGATTAACAAAGTAGAAATTTGTGGAGTAAATACTTCTAAACTCCCTGTGCTTAAAGAGCCGGAAATGAGAGCGCTGTTGGAGCAGATGAAAAAAGGCAACAAAGCTTCCCGTGAAAAATTTATAAAAGGCAATCTGAGATTAGTACTTAGTGTCATTCAAAGATTCAATAACAGAGGTGAAAACGTTGATGACTTGTTCCAAGTGGGATGCATTGGTTTAATGAAGGCAATAGATAACTTTGACTTAAGTCAAAATGTGAAATTTTCAACCTATGCCGTACCTATGATTATTGGTGAGATAAGAAGGTATTTAAGGGACAATAATTCTATAAGGGTCAGCCGTTCCTTGAGAGATATAGCATATAGAGCTCTTCAAGTAAGAGATAAAATGGTAAATGATAATAATAGAGAGCCTACAATATCTCAAATTGCTAAGGAATTAAAAGTTCCGAGAGAAGAGGTAGTATTTGCTCTAGATGCAATCCAGGATCCGGTGTCTTTATTTGAACCCATCTATCATGATGGTGGAGATGCAATATATGTTATGGACCAGATAAGCGACAATAAGAATATGGATGAAAGCTGGCTGGAGAATATATCTATCAAAGAGGCAATGAAAAGGCTCAATGACAGAGAAAAATTAATATTGACACTGAGATTTTTTGATGGAAGGACTCAGATGGAAGTGGCAGATGAAATAGGAATATCAC